>DATJEX010000329.1:0-25189 GCA_035496135.1 Bacteroidia bacterium | reverse complement strand
AAAAGATAAGACGAGTCCTGATCAAAATGATGGCCGTGCCGGGTAAAGGTCAGAATGATACTGTCGGAAGCAGCGTATGATGCTTTATTCAATCTCAGCGTATCCATCGTATGATGAAACGCGTAAAGTGAATCGATGATGGCATCGTGCGGAGTTATCCGGTAAAAATTTCTCGTATCATGAACAGAATTCGTCGGCGCCTGGCAATACGTTGTCAGGTATGTTGTTCCCAGGAACATCGGTTCCATCCACATACCCGGGTCTCCATATCCTCCACCTGTACATTTCTGCGCAACAAGTTGAGCGTGCAGATGACTGTATAAAAGCTGTTCCTCTCCTGCTGTCTCCGGATACCAACAGTCTTCTCCATAGCATTGTTGCCAAAGGCTGTCGACATTAACGGAGGAATTCGCCCACCCTGTACAGTTCGCATAACCGAAGCCCAATAACTGGGCACGGATCTCTGATCCCGCAAACAAAATGAGAAATAAAAAGAAATACTTCATGGATCATAGCGTTTTAGTCCATCTTTCAGATGCGGAATATCAGCCTATTCCACAATCGTTTCGTTGTTTTTCCTGCCAATGCTCCCACGTCTCACGTCTCTTATCCCATGCCCCATTTTCCCATTGGCAAAACCATGCATAAACCGTAACTTCGCTCTCCCGAATTTCCTTTTTGATTTTATGCAAGACGCCAAGCCATACCATCCCAAGAACAAGATAAGGATCGTAACAGCCGCTTCTCTCTTCGACGGCCACGATGCTGCCATCAATATCATGCGCCGTATCATCCAGTCGAGCGGCGCCGAAGTCATTCATCTCGGCCACGACAGAAGCGTGTCAGAAATTGTGAATTGCGCGATACAGGAAGATGCGAATGCCATTGCCATCACCTCGTACCAGGGCGGACACATGGAATATTTCAAATACATGTACGATCTGCTGAAAGAAAGAGGATGCGGACACATTAAAATTTTCGGTGGCGGCGGCGGAACCATTCTTCCCGATGAAATAAAAGAATTACAGAAGTATGGCATCGCGAGGATTTATCATCCCGATGACGGACGTGCGATGGGACTGCAGGGCATGATCAACGACCTGATGGAGAAATCCGATTACGCGACAGGTGTGAATGTGAACGGAGAAGTAAAACATCTCAACCCGAAAGATCATCACGCGATCGCTCATCTCATTTCTGCTGTTGAGAATTTTGCAGATAAACACAGCGGCGCGATCACTGAAATAAAAGCACTCGCGAAAAAATCCAAAACTCCTGTGCTAGGAATTACCGGAACAGGTGGCGCCGGAAAATCTTCATTGGTGGATGAACTCGTGAGAAGATTCCTCATCGATTTCAAAGACAAAACGGTCGGCATCGTTTCCGTCGATCCTTCGAAGAGGAAAACAGGCGGCGCATTGCTCGGCGACCGTATCCGCATGAACGCGATCAACAATCCGCGGGTGTACATGCGCTCGCTCGCCACACGGCAGAGCAATCTCGCGCTCTCGAAATATGTGCAGGAAGCGGTCGACATTCTCAAAGCGGCGAATTTCGATCTCATCATTCTCGAAACTTCCGGCATTGGCCAGAGCGATACCGAGATCACCGATCACAGCAATGTGAGCCTGTACGTGATGACACCGGAATACGGCGCGGCAACACAACTTGAAAAGATCGACATGCTCGATTTTGCTGATGTGATCGCGCTGAACAAATTCGACAAGCGCGGCGCGCTCGATGCGCTGCGTGATGTGCGCAAGCAATTCAAACGCAATCACCAGTTGTGGGATACCGACGATGAGAAACTTCCGGTTGTCGGAACGATCGCATCGCAGTTCAACGATCCGGGCATGAATCAGCTCTACAAGATCATCGTTGACAGAATTGCTGAAAAAACAGGAGCCGATCTGAAATCGAATTTCCAGATCACGAAGGAAATGTCGGAGAAGATCTACATCATTCCTCCTGCACGCACACGTTATCTCTCCGAGATCACCGACAACAACCGCGGTTACGATAAGAAAGCAAAACAACAGGCGGAGGTTGCGCAGAATCTTTACGCACTGAAAAAGTCAATAAAACTTTTTAAATCAAACTCCTCTGCGGACTCTGCGAACTTTGCGAGAGCCCTTGAGCAGGAATTCGAGAAGTTAATGCTTGATCTCGATCCGAAGAATTACAAACTTATTGAGAACTGGCCGGCGAAAGTGCAGCAATACAAGGATGAATTCTATAAATTCAAAGTGCGTGACAAGGAAGTGAAGATCAAAACGCATTACGAATCGCTTTCACACACGCTCGTTCCGAAAGTCTCATCGCCGAAATACGAAGCGTGGGGCGACCTGCTTGCGTGGATGCTCCAGGAAAATTTCCCGGGAGAATTTCCATACACCAGCGGAATTTATCCGTTCAAGCGCGAAGGTGAAGATCCGACGCGCATGTTCGCTGGCGAAGGCGGGCCAGAGCGCACGAACAAACGTTTTCACTACGTTTCATTGGGAATGCCGGCGAAAAGACTGTCGACCGCTTTTGATTCGGTGACACTTTACGGAAGAGATCCTGATCACCGTCCCGACATTTACGGAAAGATCGGCAACTCCGGTGTAAGCATTTGCTGTCTCGATGACGCGAAGAAATTATATTCCGGCTTCGATCTCGCCGATCCGAAAACTTCGGTGTCGATGACGATCAATGGTCCGGCAGCAATCCTTGCAGCATTCTTCATGAATGCAGCGATCGATCAGCAGTGCGAAAAATACATCCGCGAACACAAACTCGAAAAAGAAGTTGAGAAAAAGATCGCTGAACTTTTCGACGGAAAAAAAATAAATCGCCCGAAATACCAGGGCGCCATCCCGGAAGGAAATGATTCGCTTGGATTGATGCTGCTCGGCATGACCGGCGATCGTGTTCTTCCTGCTGACGTTTACAAAAAAATAAAAGCGCATACACTTTCACAGGTGCGCGGAACAGTTCAGGCGGATATCCTGAAAGAAGACCAGGCGCAGAACACCTGCATCTTCTCGACTGAATTCTCCCTGCGCGTGATGGGTGATGTGCAGCAATATTTCATCGATCACAAAGTGCGGAACTTTTACTCCGTTTCCATTTCCGGCTATCACATTGCAGAAGCGGGCGCTAATCCGATCACGCAACTCGCGCTTACGCTTTCCAACGGATTCACTTTCGTAGAATATTATCTCTCGCGCGGAATGCACATCGACGATTTCGCCCCGAATCTTTCCTTCTTTTTCTCGAACGGAATGGATCCGGAATATTCAGTGCTTGGAAGAGTCGCGCGCCGCATCTGGAGTAAGGCGATGAAAGCGAAGTACAATGCGAATGAACGTTCGCAGATGCTGAAATATCACATCCAGACTTCCGGCCGTTCACTGCACGCACAGGAAATTGATTTCAATGATATCCGAACGACACTGCAGGCGCTGTATGCGATCTACGATAATTGCAATTCGCTTCACACGAACGCGTACGACGAAGCGATCACCACTCCGACCGAAGAATCCGTTCGCAGGGCGATGGCGATCCAGCTGATCATCAATCGTGAACTGGGACTTGCGAAGAATGAAAATCCATTGCAGGGATCATTCGTCATTGAAGAATTGACCGATCTCGTGGAAGAAGCGGTGTTGACCGAATTCGATCGTATCAGTGAACGCGGCGGAGTTTTAGGTGCTATGGAGACAATGTACCAGCGCGGAAAGATCCAGGAAGAATCGATGTACTACGAACATCAGAAACACACAGGCGAATATCCGCTCATCGGTGTAAACACTTTCCTTTCTTCCAAAGGTTCGCCAACGATCCTTCCGAAAGAAGTCATTCGTGCCACAGAAGAAGAGAAAGAATACCAGATCTCGATGCTGAAGAATCTTCAGAAGGCAAACGAGGGAAAATCTTCCGAGATGCTGCAGAAATTACAGCAGGTGGCAATACACAACGGAAATGTTTTTGAAGAATTGATGGAGACGGTGAAGTATTGTTCGCTTGGACAAATTACGGAAGCGTTGTTTGAGGTGGGCGGACAGTACAGAAGGAATATGTGATGAAGGAATCATCCACAAAATTCTTTGTACTTCTCGCGACGTTTGTTGTCATCTCTTTTTCTTTCCGTCAAAGCGACGACTCTTTCGCTAACGATTATGTGGTTTTTGCCGGAGCATCCACTGATTTTCACATCATGGATTCTGTTGCAAAAGTCATTTCATCAAAAACAAATATTGAATACAGGAATGATCTCGAATATGATCGCGGTCGCGGAATGATCGTTCCGGACACGAGCAGTGATGAAATTTATCGCGGGACTTACTATCCCAGAAGATATACGGGAGAAAGAATAAGTGTCGAGATGGTGTGGTATTACAAGAGTGGAAGTCTTGCTGACGATGATTCTTCGAAAACGATGTGCATACTGACCGGAATTTTTTCAAACCGGAAAGATGCGGCTGCGAATCTGAAAAAAGTAAAAGCCATTGTCCCGGATGCTTACATGAAAAAAGTAAGGCTATACCAGGGTTGCATGCACTGATCGGTACTGGCGCAGAAGATACCGATAGAATTCAAAATGCTTTTCCACCCGCGTTTTCACAAAGAACCGCACTTGTCTCCGAATTATCGTGCAGCTTTTGAACGAGCCTAATCTGTTCAAATAGGCAAATGATCGCATTTTTGCCGGTTTTTCAATGATATTAAATATTGATTGTCAATAATTTGCGATCAAGTGTCTCTATTACATCATTTTTTCGTATTTTTTTGCTCATGGAATGTTCTTCGGGGGCGGCAAATCTTCGAAAAACTTTCCGGTGGTCCTAACCCCCAACTGCGTCACGATATTTATGGATAAAAGAGTACTTGGTATCTTACTTTTTTCTCTTTTCTTCCTTGCAGGAAAAATAAATTCGCAAACCACTCTTGCGGATTCTGCCGCGTCATTCCCGGTGATCAGTCAGCATTACACGAATGCTGATCTCCAGCAGATGGATTCCACCAAACTCAAGACCATCATTTACTATTATACTCAATCCTTCACCGTGACACCAATCGCGTGCACAGATTGTGTTCCGTTTGATTCAGTGAATTTTGATGTTTCGCAATACGAAGCAGTACGGCAGTGGAATACTACGTATGCCCGCGATTATGACAAATACGGATTCCGCCTAACGCTTGTTCCCATCAAGGACATGCAATACCGGATGCCGATCTATGATCGTTATTACATCATTCCAACTTCAACAGAAATGCCAAGAGGCAACTGATCTATGAAAGGCCTGACCCGCATATTCACAGTTGTTTCTGCCATCCTCGTTTTGCAGGGAAAGCTTTCCGCACAAACCTACACCATGGGTACAAGCGGAACACTAACCGCGACTGATTGTGGCGGAACATTCGTGGATAATGGAGGTTCAGGTGGAAATTACAGTAACAATGTGAATGCAGAATACCAGTTCTGCCCATCAGTAGCAGGGCAATATGTCAGCGTCACATTCACCGCTTTCAACACAGAAGCAAGTATTGATTACCTGCTTATTTATGATGGAAACAGCACGTCGGGTTCCATAATCGGATCGCTTTCGGGCAACCTTGGAGCTGCAGCGGGAACATATACCGCAAGTACAGCAAATGGTTGTTTGACCTTCAGGTTCTCCTCCGATGGAACAACCAGGACAAGCGGATGGTCCGCGACAATTTCCTGTTCTGCTACTCCGGGCGCAGGCGCCAGTTCTACTTCCACCGACTGTAACGGAGCATCCACCATTTGTAACAGTGGTACTTTCTCCGGTAACAGCAGCGGATTCGGAAACATGGATGCTGTATCCGGATTTGATGGATGTTTGAATTTTGAACACCAGTCTTCCTGGTATTATTTTTCTCCTTCGGCAGGAGGCACTGTAGGATTTACTATTTCTCCCAATAACGGAACGGATGATTATGATTTCGCTCTTTGGGGTCCCCAAGCGAATAATGCCTGCCCTGGATTGACCGGTAATCAACCGTTGAGATGTTCTTATGCTGCAGGCGGTGGAAATACCGGATGTGGAAACGGAGCCACGGATCTTTCAGAAGGAGCATTCGGTAACCGATGGGTTTCCACGTTCAATGTGAATGCCGGAGAGATCTACATTTTATTGATCGATAATTATACGGCGAGTGCGAGTCCTTTCACCCTTACCTGGAGTTTGACGGGAGGAGCTTCACTGGATTGTTCCATCCTGCCGATCGAATTACTGAATTTCGAAGGATTCTCCACGGAGAACGGAAACGAATTGACCTGGCAAACGGCTACGGAAACGAACAACGATTATTTTACCATCCAACGTGCTTTATCAGACGGTGTCTTTCATCCGGTTGCCAATGTTGATGGCGCAGGCACCAGTACTACGCTCCACTCCTATTCTTTCATCGATAGTGATGTAAGTGAAGGCACCTATTACTATCGTCTCCGCCAGACCGACTTCAACGGGATGAATACACTTTCTTCTATTATTACCATCAACCGAACTTCCTCCAATATTCTCATCTCAAACATTCATCCCAACCCGACTGATGGTGATATTCTTTTTGATTTTCACGGAACGGACGAGACCATTCTCGCTGTAACGATAAGGGATATGGCCGGACGAATTGTGTACACGCAGCGAGAAGATGCGCATGAAGGGAATAATTCTTTCAAGGCGGTAATGGACAATGCAGGTGCCGGAATTTATCTCCTGGAAGTAAAAGATGAGGTTACCGGAATTTCTTCTGTAGAGCGGATCGTGAAGTATTGATCGCGTCCCTGTCCCGCTCAATTGAATTCAAAACATTCCGCCACCCTGAATTTTCTTCTTCGCGTTCCGGAATGACGCGATCCCAATCTCTTCCTGAAGTTGACCATCGCTTTGCATGTCGCTTTCCATTTCATTTGCAACGCGGAATAGTGATAGTAAGAACTTCCTCCTGATGCAACGGAATAATGCTGTTGCACCGCAGTTGCAGTGTCGGCCACCTGAATTTGATTTGAACTTCCTCCTCCGTTCGTCACCACTGCATTGCTGTTATTCGTCGTCACTTCATTCGTATTGACATCCACATCATAAACAGTCGTCACAACATTAGCGTTCACCACATTATTATTAAGTGCAACGGTATTGTTGTTCATGTTCGACAATTGCTGCGCCTGCATCTGCTGCCATTCCAGGTCGGCCTGGTTCGCAAGTTTGTGACAGGGACAATTCGGGTCGGATGGATCCCATTTCGTGGTGTCACTTTGCGATAATGCTTTTATTCCCAATGACAGAAATACTAAGAGAAGGCAGAACTTCATTTTAATCTTGTTGTTTGGTTGCTTGGTTTCTTAAGTTGCTTGGTTTCTTAAGTTGCCTGGTTTCTTGTATCGATCATATTCAAACATCAGTGAAATAAAACCAACACAAGAAACACAAGCAACAAAGGAACTCCTTACTGAATAGTTACTCTATCCAGTGACGACCATGTTTTGAATTCATTCGTGTAATAGAGATACGCCGATGAAGCAGGTGCGTCATACTCTCCTGGAATTTCTGCTTTCAGATCGAGATTTATTTCTTTCACCGCGTTCGCTTCCATTCCGCGGTAATAGATCGCGATGTTGTTGCCTTTGATCTCGTAGTAATCGAACACATTCTTGTCCTGCAATTCTTTCAATTGCCACGGCTGCACGGTGAATCCAGCAGGAATTCCGATGATCGCCATCGTGCTTGGAATATCGGTGTTCTTCTTATTCGTGATCACCGCTTTCAGGCGATCGGTCTCTCCTACTTTCGCAAGCGTGGTCGCCAATGAAGTTTTCAGATCGACGGAACATTCCGGGTTGCTGTTCGGCTCTGAAGTGTTCCAGCTGCAAGCAACACTGTAAGGCAATGCGGTTTTTGTTGCAACGAATTTCACCTGCATCGTGTGCGCTCCATCGGTCTTCACGAATTGCTCAAGGCTGTCAATTGCAATTTCTCCCTGGTCGCCGGCTTTGTATGACTTCGTCGCGATCTTGTTTCCGTCGAGATACAGTTCGATCGTTCCGTCTTCATTCATCTTCTTGCTGAACTTCGCGTATTCGGTAAGCGCTTTCAACGCGAGGATCGTTCCCTGTGTAGAAGAGAATGTTCCTGATCCGTCACGCGCACCTACGATGAATTGCACTGCGTTGTTCAACTGTGCTCCGTAATTCGCCCCGTCTTTCAGCATCGCGAGAATAGAAAGTGAAGTGGTCTCGATCGTGAGTGATTGTCCCTGTGAGTAGGTGATCGAATGCGTAGTGCCGGTGAAACTTCCGTCCTTCGCTTGCGTCGCCATCAGCGCATCCATCGCTTTCTTCGCGTTGGCTGCATTGCCGAGTGAATAGGAAGCATTCGCCATCATCGCGAGCATGTACGGATCTTTTGTCTCGATCGCTCTTCCGAAAGATGTTTCATATTCTTTCTTGATGTCCGTGTAACCGGATTCTGCGAGTGCGAACACGATGTACGCGTTGAGAATATCTTCACTGATCATTCCGAAATTGTGATACGCATGCTGTTCGCGTCTGAATCCGCCGTTTCCGTCTTTGTGACTCAACAACCAGTTCGCTGTACGATCAAGCATTCCCTGGTCAACCTTTTCTCCGGCTTTCTTCATATCCGTGAATTCCATGATGCCATAAGCGGTCAATCCCTCGTGGCCCGGATTCGCACCAAACCATTCGTAACCTTTATCAGGCGCTTCGAAGGTGGTGAGACGTTTGTAACCGCGATCAAGCAGATCGGTCGCGTACGCCATTGTTTTATCATCACCACTGTCAGTGTTCTTCAGGTAATCAAGCACCATCGCGTTCGGATAAGCAGTGCAGGAGGTCTGTTCGAAACATCCGTAAGGTTCGGAAAGAATTCCCGCCACACCTTTCATCAGGTCGCTCACGACATTCGGGAACGCGGTGAATTTTATTTTCAACGATCCTTTCACCATCTTCTTCGGTTCGAACGTGAATTCCTTCTCTTTGTCCTGTGAAGAAAGTGTTGCTTTTACAGGAAATCCTTTCGGCGCGATCTTGATGTGCTGCGTGAATGCATCTCCGAGTCCGCATGATTTGAATGAAATGGTGAGATCACCTTCACCGATCTTATCGAGCACTTTGCATTTCACATAAATCGTTTTGGTCATTCCCGGCATGATGGTCTGCACTTCATCCACTGCTTCCGTTGATTCAAGTCCGTCAGGCAATGTGATCTTCAGCATTCCGCCGAGCGGCTTGGTCGTATTGTTTTTCAATGTCAATGGAATGGAAACATTGTCTTCTGTCGCCACTTCCACCGGAACTTTTGTGCTCATCGCGAATGGAAGTTGTGTGAAGAAATTCTGTTCTGTTCTTCCCGGAGTTCCATCGGTAGCGATTCCTTCAACAGTAGTACGGAAAGAAGTGATATCGTCGGAAGCGTAAAACTCAACGACCTTCGTTCCTGTTTTATCCACTTCAAGATCCGGATTGTAATAGATCGTATTTCTGAAATCCGTCCTTGTTTCCACGGTCTCATCCTTATCATAAACAGGTGCAGCGAATTTTCTCGCGCGATGATAAACCGTTCCGTTATTACCAACTACCATCGGGCCATTCACCGAACCGAGACTGAGTGAAGTGGTATCACCCGAGAAGAAATCCGAACGATTGTCCTGTGCTGCAACATCCATGTGGACTGCCGCATCTTTTAGTTGATCCACTACTGCACTCTTGATATTCACCACTTCAGAATTGGACACATCATCATTTGCCACTGCGAGATTTTCGCCCAGATCCATTTGTTCGGCACGCGCCATTTTCGGTATCATGACCCCACGATCCATTCCTGCACCGGAAGCGGCCATCGGAACTTCCTCTTCTCTCAACGCAGAGGGAACAAGATCCCAGTTTCTCCATCCGTTGTAATATGTTTTCGGATATAAATAATACGATTGATTCTGTACATATTGCGTCAACTGGAAAGTCTGTTCGGAATAATCATTTCCGGAGATCGTCAGCATCGTGGTTTGAGAAAGATCAAGTTTGGTGAACTTGAATGTTCCGTTGGTATCTGCGGTGTATTGCACTCCTTTATTGATACGGAGTTTTGCATGCGGAACGATCTGACCGGTGTAAGCATTATAGACGGTTCCGGAAACGATCGCACGTTCTCCCTGGTAGGGAAGTTGCGGAAGTTCTTCATTCAGCACATTTTCCCAGGTGAATCTTCTCCATCCGGCTGTCATCAGAAGATAATCGAGCGCTTTATCTGCATCCGGTTCTTTCGTGTCGAAATAGAACGCAGGTTCTTCCACTTTGTCCTTGATATCTTCCTGCAGTAAAAATTGCGAGAGAAGATTTCCCGATTTGTCATTCACAAATGAAAGGAGTTGATCGTTCACAACGGAAAGACATAGTGATGCCGGCATCGGAATTCCATTCTGATCTTTCACGCTCACGGTCATCTTCACTTTTTCTCTCGGGAGATATTGTTGCTTATCCGTGGTGATAGAAATGTTGAGTTGTTTATCCTTGTTCACGAACGCGAGTCGTTCTGCACGCGCAATGCCTTTGGAATCGAACAGCGTGATCTGCGCAACGCCGATCGGGAAAACAGATGTCGGGAAAACAAATTTGTTCTCGCCTTTTTTTGCATTGATGTAAGTGTTGTAATAAATTTTTCCGCGCACCTGCGCCACGAGCGACAGTTGTTCATCGACGGAAGAATTCACATTCACTCCCACTTCTCCTTTTTTACTGTCGTCGATCTTCATCACATATCCTTCGGCAAGCGCAGCAGGAACTTCGTAAGACTTTGTAATTCCTTCCGGCTTGGTGAGTTTGACGAAATATTTCTGGTTGACGGCCGGTGTGAATTTGAATGCGCCCATTCCATTGTGGAAACTCGAGAGCAACGCTACCCTGTTCCCGTTATTGTCGAGTACTTCGCCTTCCACATCAGCCGGTTTGCCGAATTCATCCAGCGCACGGAACGCCACATTGCTTTCCATTCCCGTTACGAGATCGCCGCCTTCCGGAAAAAGATCGAGCGAAATATTGTTGAGCACGATCGGGATAGAACGGGAAACGCTTTCTGTATTTCCATTATAATCGATCATCACGTTCAGCAAACCATCGTTCGTTTTCAGGTCGGCAGGAAGATTGAAGTGAATATATTTCACACCATCTTCATCTGTAACGTCGGTCTTGTCAACGAATTTTGTTCCGTCGAGATTACTGACGAAATGAATGGATTGATTCGCCAGTGGCTTATTCTCATTCGTATTCAATTCCAGTTTTGCGATCACTTCATCACCGGCACCATAAGCTTTCTTCTGGAACTCGAGTTTCATTTTGAGATTCGGGAGAACGATATCCTGCACCTGGATCTCTCTTTCAAAAACATGATCTTCTCCTTCATTCTTCATCCAGTTCGTATACGCACGCACTTTATAAATTCCGCCAAGCGCGTTTTCACCGAATGAAAAATCGCCCGCCGCGACACCGTTGTTCGCGATCAGGTTGATCGTTTGTTCCACCGTTCCTTTGGGATTGATGAGATCAACATGAACAATGTCACTTTTCTTCGAAGGTTTCAGTGTTTGGCCGTTGCGGATGAAAACAGAAAGCCAGATGTTATCACCGGCGCTGTACATCGGTTTATCCAGGTTGACGTACATTCTGTCTTCCGGATCGGCCTTCACATAATCGGCCAGCTTCTGTTTTACATTTTTGATGACGTCATTCTCCATGCTCAGCTGAAAATATCCCTGTGGATAGAGCCACGCGAGCATCGTGAACGCAATGATCACGAAAGCGGAGATGCCTGCTGTTCTTTTAGTAATGTACTTATTCATGGTTTATGTATTAATGGTTGTCTTTTCGCGCTTTTACAGCTTAAGGATGCAGCCGGAACGCACTTTCCATACACTTCCCATAAGATTTCTGGGGATCAGTTCTTTACAAATTGAATCCCGGCACTTTAGCGTCGGGAGCCTGCTGTCTATTTGGGAGGAAGTTCGCGTCGCAACGCCGCAGTGCAGTGCAGGGTTGATTCCTTTTCCCTCTTAACACACCACGATTTTGTTAATTAATTGAACAGTAAAATCCCCAACGAGTGCCCGTATTCAATACTTTGCATCAAACAAAAACCGCTACCCATGAAAAAATATATCACCGAGATCATCGGAACATTTTTCCTCGTTTTTGTCATCTGTCTCACAGCCGGAAATCCCATCGCCCCGATCGCCATCGGATCCATACTCATGATCATGGTTTATATGGGCGGACACATTTCCGGTGCGCACTATAATCCTGCGGTGACACTTGCCGTTTTCATCCGCAAAAAAATTGACGCGAAGGAAATGGCGGTTTACATGATCATGCAGTTGATCGGCGCTACACTTGCGGCACTCTCCTTTCATTATATGTACGGAAAGACTTTCGCCCCGGCACCCGACACATCGATCAACGTGCTGAAACCGGTTTTCATTGAAGCTGTTTTCACATTTGCACTTGCATCCGTTGTGCTCAATGTGGCGACACATTCCAAAACTGCTGGCAATCCGTATTACGGACTCGCGATCGGGTTCACCGTTCTCGCGGCAGCATTCGCCGGTGGATCCATTTCTGGCGGTGCTTATAATCCAGCAGTTGCTTTCGGTCCGACATTGATCAGTACGATCTTCGCGAAAGGATCGATGCATTACATGTGGATCTATTTAGTCGGTCCATTCGCCGGCGGAGCAGCAGCAGGTGCCTGGTTCCGCATGTCGAATCCGGAAGAGTAGCAGTGGGAGCGAACTGCGAATTCACCGCGGCAAGCGCAGTTTGCAGAAATAACGAAGTGCGAAAATGCTGAATGTGCGAAGTTTCAGCGTTCGCAATTTTGGCAAGTTCGCACTCCGCATTTTCGCACGGCCACGAAGCTGGCCGAATCCGCAATTCGTTCCCTTATTGTATCTTTAGTTCCCATTCAACTCCTATGAAAAAACTGTTCATCATCCTTTGCTGCTTTATCGCAGCAACTTCCTATTCGCAAGACCGGAAATCGCTTTTGAGTGCGGCGTTGAAGAATTCCGGTTCCGGCGATTCTACTTTTTTCATGCGCGATTCGGTTCTGGCACATCTTTATTATGACGCGGAATCTGATTCGATGTTGCTGGCAGGATTGAAAGATCAACCGGGAATAACCAGTGCGGATATTTCAAGCATGATGATGCAGCTGAAAAAATATTCGGCGCATTGCTGGACGGCCGATTCCATTCCGGGTGCAACCATCATTTCTTCTGCCCTGCTTCCATCCGCGGGAATGAGTACAAAGAAATCGACAAAGTCGTGGAAGACTTATTTCACCACACACAGTAAAGGATTCTTCGAAGTGAGCGAACCTGTTTTTTCTACCGATGGATCGTACGCGATCGTGTATGTGAGCCAGCAGTGCGGAGGAAATTGCGGGAATGGCGGAGCGACACTTTACCATTGGGAAAAAGGAATGTGGAAACCGGTGAAGAATCTTTTCTCGTTCGAGAAACAGCCACATTAAAGATTCAAGATCCAAGATTCAAGATCCGAAAAGACCAACCCAATATTGAATTTTGAATGATCGGAATAATGAAAAGCTTACTGATCTTTCTGCTCACCTTTCCGGCGATCCTGTTTTCCCAGCAGGCCACTGTAGATTCGCTACAATCACTTCTCGATAAAACTTCCGATCAGAAAGAACAGGCACGGTTGATGAACCTGCTCGCTGATGGGTACAAAGGCGTTGACCCGATGAAGACACGTGAGTTCGCGGAGAAAGCATATGGCATCGGTTCGAAACTCAATAACAAACAGATCCAGGCCGACGCGCTGCATAAAAAAGGATTGAGTTATTATTATCTCGATTCCTACGACACCGCGATTTCCTATTATCGTCAATCGCTGATGATGGCTGACGGGATCAAAGATTCATCTCTCACCGCACAGGCTTATTCCGGGATCGGAAATGTGTATCGTCTGCAGGGTGTGAATGACACCGCACTGTTTTATTTGCAGAAAGCACTTGAGATCTACACGGAACAAAAAGATCAGAAGAATATCGCTGCTGCGCTCAGCACGATCGGTGATACCTATCTCTACGCCGGTGATTATGACAAAGCCCTTGACGATTACAACCAGGCACTCGGCATCGCGCGGAAAATAAAGGACAAATACCGCGAAGCTTTTTGTCTTTCAAGTATCGGTAATAATTATTTCATGCGCGGCGATTTTCAGAAGTGCATCGACAGTCATGAACAATCGATCAGCGTGTCGAATTCCATCAACGAAGAGAATATGGTCGCCGGAAGCCTGGGAACAATTGCAGGCGCGTATGCCGAAATGTATGATTACCCGAAAGCGATCGAAACGTACCTGCGCGCGCTCGACCTTGCGCTCAAGAAGAAAGACAAACACAATACATCTTTCATTTACGCCGGCATGGCCGACATTTACAAACGCCAGAATGAAAATGACAGCGCGCTGAAGTATCTCAACATGAGTACATCACTGGCAAAACAGATCCAGGATTTCGACCGCACATGCGATGGAGAACTGACGATGGCGGCAATGAAAACAGAAATGAATGATACGCTCGAAGCGAGAAAACTAGCTGATGATGCGATCTCGATGGCGATCCAATACAGTTATCCGAATCACCAGGCCACCGGTTTGCGGGTGAAAGCTGTTTTGCTCATCGCACAGAAACGTTACACCGATGCGGAAACATTATTGCGAACCTCGATCAAATTGTGGGAAGATATCGGTGATAAACAACAATTGACCGAAACGAGAAAATCGCTGGTGAAAACACTGGTGCTGGAGAATAAAACAGATGAAGCGATCGCTGAGGGTGAAAAAGGTTTCGCTATGGCGAAAGAGATCTCGTCACCCGGACTGCAACTCGACATCGCCGAAGTCCTTTCAACCGCTTATGAGCAGAAAGGTGATTTTGAAAAAGCGCTGCATTTCTCGCGGCTGGTAAAATCACTCAGCGATTCGGTGAACAGCCAGGAAAGCACGAAACGCCAGACAGAATTGTTCCTCAAGTACAAATTCGACAAGGAGCAGGAACAGCAACAACTCGCGCAGGACAAACTGAATGCCGAACAGGACGCGAAATTCCGTCAGCAGAAGATCATCATCTACGCTGCCGCTATTGCCATTCTTCTTGTGCTCAGTCTCGCGTTTTTCATTTATCGTGGCTATCGGCAGAAACAGAAAGCGAATAATCTTGTAACGGAACAGAAAATGATCGTGGAAGAAAAGAACCGCGAGATCACCGACAGTATCAATTACGCGAAGAACATCCAGGTAGCCATGCTTCCTTCTGATAATTCAGTCCGTGAATTATTCCCCGATCATTTCATCCTGTTCAAACCTCGAGATATCGTGAGCGGTGATTTCTACTGGATCGGTGAACGTGACGGATTGAAATTCTTCGCTATTTCCGATTGTACGGGCCACGGCGTTCCGGGCGGATTCATGAGTATGCTCGGCATTACGGTACTCAATGAAATTCTTGCCGAGAAAGGCATCACTTCTCCCGACAAAATGCTGAACGAATTGAGAACGCAGATCATTCAATCACTCAACCGCGCACGCAAGGCGGGAGAAACGCTCGCACGCGATGGCATGGATATTTCCATCTGCTGTATCGACCACAAAAAAATGAAGTTGTATTATGCCGGTGCGAACAACGCGGTGTACATCGCGAATGCCAATGGAATTTCTGAACTCTCGCCCGACAAACAGCCGGTTGGTGTGCATGAAAAAATGTTCGACTTCAATCTCCACCAGAAGGATCTTGCAGAAGGAGATGTGATCATCGCGTTCTCCGACGGCTATCCCGACCAGTTCGGCGGGCCTGCGGGAAAAAAATTCATGTACCGGCGCTTCAAAGAGATCATCGAAAAGAATCACAACACTTCCATGCCTCAACTTGGTGAAGTGCTCGATAAAGAATTTGAGAACTGGAAAGGAGAATTACCTCAGGTGGACGACGTTTGCGTTTTTGGCATCCGGATTTGATCGTCAGCCTTGGGTACGCGCTCTTGTCAGGCAGAGCGATCCCGAGCACAGTCGAAGGGCGAAGCCGACAAGAGCGCTACTCAGTCTGACAATCAAATAGCATGTACGCTTTACAATTTGAGTTTTATCGATCCGCCAACTCTCTCTTCAAATTGTAATTTGTAAATCGTAAATTGTACATCATCACTATGGAAATTATTGATCAGACAGGCCGGACTATTTCACTGGAGAAAACTCCTTCGCGGATCATTTCTCTTGTTCCATCGCAGACCGAATTATTGTTCGATCTCGGCTTGGAGGACGAAGTAGTGGGCATCACCAAATTCTGCATTCATCCGGAAAGCTGGTTCCGAACGAAAACGCGCATTGGCGGAACGAAAGAAATAAATTTCGAGAAGATCGCCGCGCTGAAACCGGATCTCATCATTGCCAACAAAGAGGAGAATGAAAAAGAGCAGATCGAGAAATTGTGCGAAGAATACCCGGTCTGGATCAGCGATATCAAAACGCTCGACAATGCCTATGACATGATCCGTGCGCTCGGTGAACTCACGAACCGCAAAGTGGAAGCGAAAAAGATCATTTCAGAGATCGCTTTCCGTTTTGAGAATTTCAAAAAGAACAAAACAGCGGTCACGAAAAACCGCGTCGCGTATTTCATCTGGAAGAATCCATGGATGGTGGCCGGTCATGACACGTTCATTGATCACCTGCTTTCCGTTTGCGGATTTGAAAATGTTTTTGTGAAAGAAGAAAGCCGTTACCCCGAGATCACGCTGGAAGATGTGGCTGAAAAAAAAACGGATGTCATTCTTCTTTCCTCTGAACCCTATCCGTTCAAAGAAAAACATCTCGAAGAACTCAAAGCAATTCTTCCTTCTGCAAAGATCATGCTCGTGGACGGAGAATTATTTTCCTGGTACGGCTCGCGACTGATGCATTCGACGGCGTATTTCGGAGAAGTGCTGAATAAGATTGTATAAAGCCTTTCTTCAAAATTGACATTATCATTAATTTGTTTTAGCTTTCATATCAAATTTAACCTCATGTATAATTCTAACCTCATTCTTAAAGGAATCATTTTTCTATCGCTTAATCTGACTTGTTCCATTTGCTTTTCACAGAATCAACTTTTCTGGAGCCGAAGTGGAAATTCGGCAACGGCTAGTGACTTTATCGGGACAAACAATCTCTCCAATTTGAATTTTCGGACAAATGGTGTTCAACGACTCACCATTACATCGACAGGGGCAATTGGTATAGGTACATCATCTCCTTTAGCTGATAAATAATTTGTTCGTGGTGTACTATCGGTTATCAACCCTATTGTGTCTTTTTATTGGAGGGCACTCTTTTGCCCAAAATGTAAAAGACACATCGCTAGACAAGGCAAACACGAAATTTGAGTTTCAAATTGAATTCGGTGTAAATCTGACATCATATTATTCAGACAGCTTTTTTAACCAGATTTTTAACAAAACAAATTCTTCACAACCCGTTTTTATTTCAAGTACTTATCAAGTGGATAGTGGCAGCACACGGCCGAAAGAATATTACTCTCCAAAGAATTTGATCAACCCAATCGGTATGCTGGAAATTAGTTTACCTATTTCTAATCACCCTTCCTTATTTGAAAGCTTCGTGATTGGGTATAGCGGCCTGAAAAATAATTACTCTTACACAACCGCATATCAAGAAAGCAAAGGCGGTTCACCACCGGCTTGGACGAATATTGAGGATACGGTTTATTCTAATTATTCCTTGAAGAGTATTGTTTTAGGATACCAATTAAAATATAAACACAAATGCATCTTTGCCTCCATTGGCTTCGATTGCGATCTTAGTTTTATTAAAACGGAACAGAAAAAGAGAGAACAACGTGATGATTGGTGGCTCAACGAAATGACGAATCAGGTTGTGCATACGTACTCCGGATTCAGCGTAACGGACTCCACGTACAAATTTACTTTCGCAAATTTCCCTTTTAGGTTCGGTTTTGGGGGAATTATTAATACCAGGAAAATACAGATTATCCCTGCTTTTCATTTCACTCCTTACACTTTATTTTTCTCGCCTTACTTTCCTAAGGGATATAATTGTTACTCAATTTCGTTGGGAGTACGATTACCATAATAGTAGACAAATCAATTCAGGATTAAATGAAACACACAACCTGCTTTTTAGTGTTGATTCTTTCGATTTCTCACTTAGCCGCTCAAATCACAATCGCTGACGGCTATACTGACAAGATTTCATACAGACCAGGAGATCCCGTTAACTTTCTTCTTACTCCTTATACAAATCTCCTCAAGTCAGTTAACACCAATATCATCCGGTCTTCATTCAGATACCTTTCACTACCTTTACGCTGGCCCTTTCCCAATGAGAACCAGAGGATTTCTTTTAACGTCATTCTTATTAGCAAGCCTTTTCGTACGCTCGCAGATCGTCACCGACCGCGCACCTGTGCAGGTGGGACCGGTCGATACATATCAGCCGAAAGTCGGAGTGGTGCTGAGTGGTGGCGGCGCATCGGGACTCGCGCACATCGGCGTACTCAAAGCGCTCGAGGATAATCACATTCCTATTGATTACATCTGCGGCACTTCGATGGGCGCACTCATCGGTTCGCTCTACACCATGGGCTACACACCGCTCGAGATCGAGAACCTCGTGAAGTCGGATGAATTCAGAAGCTGGGCCACGGGAATATTTCAGCCCGACCAGGTTTATTATTTCAAGAAGAAAGACGACAACGCTTCGTGGGTCACCTTCAAACTTTCGCTCGACACTACTTTCTCCACGAATCTTCCTACCAATCTCATTTCACCCGTGCAGATGGATTTCGCGCTGATGGAAACGACAGCCGGTGCATCCGCCGCCGCGCATTATGATTTCGATTCACTTTTCATTCCGTTCCGCTGCGTTGCTTCAGATGTTGCATCCAAACAATCTGTCGTTTTCAAAAGCGGGGATCTCGGACTTGCCGTGCGTGCTTCCATGGCGTATCCATTTTACCTGAAACCGGTGAGCGTGGATGGCAAATTACTTTTCGATGGCGGATTGTACAACAACTTTCCATCGAACGTGATGTACGATGATTTTTTTCCGGATTACATCATCGGCAGTAATGTCGCGAGCGCTAATGTTGATCCGTCAGAAGACAATCTTCTTTCACAGATCCGTGCCATGCTCACGAGTAAAACCGATTTCGATCCGAAGTGTGAAAGCGGGATCGTGATTCAGCCGAACGCGGATTGGATCGGGCTGTTTGATTTCGATCATCCGCAAGCGGTCATCGATAGCGGTTACGCGGCGGCCATGCGCAAGATGGACAGCATCAAATTCTCTTTCCCGATGCGCAGCAATCCCGACACACTGGCGAAACGGCGCGCCGCATTCAAGGCGAAAGAACCAAAAATTGTTTTCGACCAGGTGACGATCGATGGGCCCGGGTTGAAAAAAAGACAGGTGGCTTATGTGAGTCGTTTGCTCCGGCACAAAGATCAGATCGTAGATATTGCAACGCTCAAGCCGGGTTATTTCCGTCTCGCGTCTGATGATAAGATCGAAAGTATTTTCCCGATCGCGAAATACAATCCCGCCACGGGATTCTACGATCTGCATCTCACGATCAAAAAGGAAAAGGACATGTTCGCACAACTCGGTGGCGATTTTTCCAACCGGCCCATCAGTACAGGATTCATCGGCGTGCAATACAACATGCTCGGTAATCCATCCATCGCGTTCAATGGAAATGCCTACTTCGGAAAATTATACCAGTCGGCCCAACTGCGTGCGCGGATCGATTTTCCGACCAAGCTCCCCTTCTATATTGAACCGGTGTTCACGTGGAATCGTTTGGATTATTACAAAAGTTCAGCAACGTATTTTGTCGACACGCGTCCGCCCTATCTCATCCAGATCGACAGGCTTGGTGAAGTCGGATTGGGAATACCGGTGAAAAATAAAGGAAGACTCGTGATCAGTTCCGGGGGAGCATTCGTCCGTTATCTCTATTACCAGACCAGCGCATTCACTTCTACCGACACAGCCGATCAAACCGATCTGAATGTGGTGACGACTCATCTGTTGTATGAACGCAACACGCTCAACAAAAAACAATTCGCGAACAAGGGAACTTATTTCGCCGTGAAGGTCCGCTTCCTGCAGGGAGAAGAATATTTTCAACCCGGAACCACTTCCGGAAATCTCACCGCGTTCCGTGGATTGCACAGCTGGCTCCAATTCAAAACCACGTACGATACCTACTTCAAACAGCGGGGACGATGGCGGCTTGGTTTCTTCGGCGAGATCGCGATACAAACTCCCCTTATCATTCATGGTTTTTCTTCACCCGATTACAGCGAAGCATTATTCCTGCACAACTATTATTCGACCATGCTCGCTGTTCCCGTTTTTCAACCTACACCGGAGAATCAAACACTTTTCAATCCGAGATTCCGTGCATACCAGTATGCCGCTGCAGGATTGAAAAGCATTTTCGTTCTCGCAAAAAATGTAGATCTCCGCATCGAAGGTTATGTCTTCGCTCCGTACCAGGGGATCACCGAAGATCCATCCACGCACCAGGCGCATCTCGAAACTCCGCTCATGGCATCTTCCATTTCTTATCTCGGCTATTCCGCCATCGTGTGGCATTCTCCGCTCGGCCCGCTCAGTTTCAACACGAGTTACTTCAGCTCGAACGAGTATCCCTGGAGCTTCATGTTCAACTTCGGATTCATCATTTTCAACCGAAGGGCGCTGGAATAGTTTTTGTCAACCTTCGACAAGCTCAGTCTGACAAAAAATATTACCCGGATTTCTTGAAGCAAAATCTTCAGCGTTTCAAAAAACCATATGTCCCGCTGCCTCGCCATGCATGGCATTTGCGGGCATCGGGGCTAATGAAGCTCCCCATCACATCAAATTCAGTTCGTGCCCTCCACTGAACCTGGTCACACTTTCACCGGCCAAGGTGGACAGAAAAATAAATTTGGAATTATTGAAATTTAATCGCAACATTTGCGCCGATAAAAAAAACCAACACGTCTATCCGTCTCGACGGATCAAAAACAACCGGTGAAATGAAACACCTTTTTTACATGGCGCTTGCATTCTTCAAGCCGACGGTTTTCGGAAACCGTCTCCGCTATGTTCCACTGACGAACGTTGTGCCCTCGTACCCGCGAAGGAATTACCGCGCAAGGATCTGATCCGGCGATCTTATCTTCTCTACGGCTATGCGCCGTTCCCCCTTATCAATTTGTTTTGACCGCATCACTTTAATGTGATCGTCATTCACCCGTTCCCCGACTTCGATCCCGATAGCTATCGGGACTCAGTCTGACGGCGAACACAATCGTGTAATTCCGATGGAAATGAATTCACACGTGCATGTACTTATCGCAAGTGCACTGCACACCTCCTACGCAGAAGAGATCTGCAATGAAATGGAAGCATCCGCCAAAGCGCGGGGCACCGGCATCGCGCGCCGTTCACCGGAATATGTCGCGAAGAAAATGACGGAAGGAAAAGCGGTCATCGCACTCACGGATCCTTCGACAGGCTCAGGACCTGAGTGGGCCGGATTCTGTTACATCGAAACCTGGGGCCACGGAAAATACGTGGCGAATTCCGGCTTGATCGTTTCTCCGTTATTCCGGAAGAGCGGACTCGCGCGGCGCATCAAAGAGAAAATTTTCGAACTCTCCGTTTCAAAATATCCGGAAGCGAAGATTTTCGGTCTCACCACCGGGCTCGCGGTGATGAAGATCAATTCGGAACTCGGTTACGAACCGGTGACGTATTCTGAATTGACCGACGACGAACAATTCTGGAAAGGATGCGAAAGCTGCGTGAATTTCGAGATCCTGAAAAGCAAAGAACGGAAGAATTGCCTCTGCACTGCCATGCTCTACGATCCCGCCGACAAAAAAATAAATACAAAAGAATCGTTCCGGAAAAGATCAAAACTCTTCGAACGCTGGCTGCGCTTCAAAAAATATGTCCTGATGCGGAAGAAAGAAGTGATGAGTGATAAGTTCTGAGCAATATGCAATTCGTACTAATTCGCGACTCATAACTCATCGCTTATAACTTATCACTGAGCTGTCATAAATCATAACAACCAAACTCGACTACAATGAATAAAATAAACAATAAAGTACTCCTGGCCTTCAGCGGCGGACTCGACACCAGCTTCTGCGCCATCTGGCTGAAAGAAGAAAAAGGAATGGAAGTTCACGCTGTTACCATCAACACCGGTGGATTTTCAGGCGAAGAACTTTCCGCCATCGAAACGCACGCGCTGAATCTCGGTGTGAAATCTTTCACCGTCATCGACGGAACGGATCGCTTTTACAATTCCTGCATCAAATATCTCGTGTTCGGAAATGTGCTGAAGAACGGAACCTATCCGCTTTCCGTAAGCGCAGAACGCGTCACACAAGCCATGCTGCTCGCCGAACACGCTTTGAAAACAGGGATCTGTTCTATCGCGCATGGAAGCACGGGCGCCGGAAATGACCAGGTGCGCTTTGACATGCTGCTCGATATTCTCATTCCCGAAGTGGAGATCATCACTCCGATACGCGATCTGAAATTGTCCCGCCAACAGGAAATTGATTTTCTGAAAAGCCATGGCGTGCAGATGAATTTTGAAAAATCTCTTTATTCCGTGAACAAAGGCATCTGGGGAACATCGGTCGGCGGAAAAGAAACACTCACTTCTCATCTTCCTTTGCCGTCCGAAGCATTTCCAACGCAGATCACCAAAACAATCCCGGAGAAACTTACACTCGGATTCGAAAAAGGTGAATTGAAAAAAGTCAATGAATTTCATTTTGAAAATCCGGTTGATGCGATCAAACTCGTGAATGAGATTGCATCTCCATTCGGAATTGGACGGGACATTCACGTCGGTGATACGATCATCGGGATCAAAGGGCGCGTTGGATTCGAAGCCGCCGCACCATTGCTTATCATCAAAGCACATCACCTGCTCGGGAAACATGTGCTGAGTAAATGGCAGCTCTACTGGAAAGAACAGATCGCCACCTGGTACGGAACATGGCTGCACGAAGGACAATATTTCGAACCGGTGATGCGCGATATGGAAGCGATGCTATCCAACTCACAACAAGTAGTGACCGGAGATGTTTTCATCACACTTCATCCGAATTATTTTTCACTCGACGGAATTGATTCTCCATTCGACCTGATGAAAGCGCAGAAAGGTTCGTACGGAGAGATGAATGATGGCTGGACAGGCGATGACGTGAAAGGATTCACCAAAATATTCGGCAACCAGGTGAAGCAATTGTACCAGCTTCATCGGAAGGAAAAGGAGGAATTCGCATGATCAATGTCGCGATAATCGGTGCGGCTGGTTACACCGGTGGAGAACTCATCCGTATCCTGCTGCACCACCCGGAAGTGAATTCTATTTCTGCGATCAGCCGGAGCCATTCGGGGAAACCGATTCATGCTGTTCACACCGATCTCTTCGGAGAAACCGAATTATGCTTCTGCGAAATATTCAACGGTTCGGCAGACGTTGTGTTTCTCTGCATGGGCCATGGTGAATCGAAAAAATGGTTGACTGAAAATCCAGTTTCTGAAAAAACAAAACTCATCGACCTCAGCCAGGACTTCCGGTCACAAAAAGATGATTTCGTTTACGGCCTTCCGGAATTTCAGAAGGAAAAAATAAAGCTGGCCCAGAAGATTGCGAATCCCGGATGCTTCGCTACGGCCATTCAACTCGCTTTGCTTCCTGCGGTGAAAAATGATTTGATCAGTGGGGAAATAAATTGTTCAGCTACTACAGGATCAACCGGGGCCGGGCAGTCGCTCTCGCCCACTTCGCATTTCACCTGGCGAAACGGAAATCATTCTGCGTACAAATCACTCGAGCATCAGCACCTCGCCGAGATCGCGCAGATCTTTTCGTTGCTGAATCGGGATTTCAAAAACGACTTGAATTTCATTCCGCAGCGTGGATCCTTCACCCGTGGAATTCATGCGACGATCTGGTTTGAAACAGAAAAAATAGTTGAAGAGATCCATTCGCTCTACAAACAATTTTACGCTCTTCACCCTTTCACGCACATCAGCGAAAATGAAATTGACCTGAAGCAGGTGACAAACACGAATAAATGTCTGCTTCATCTGAAAAAGACAGGAAACAAACTCGTCATCACTTCCGTCATTGATAATCTTTTGAAAGGAGCTTCGGGACAAGCCGTACAGAATATGAATCTGCTTTTCGGATTCGAAGAAACATCAGGATTAAAACTAAAACCATCCGCTTACTGACATGAAAACTTTTGACGTTTATCCTTTACTCAAACAAACTCCGGTAAAAGCGGAGAACTGTATTGTTACCTGTTCTGATGGAAAAGAATATCTCGATCTCTACGGAGGACACGCTGTCATTTCGATCGGACATTCCCATACGGAATACGTGAAAGCGCTTTCTTCACAACTCGGAAAGATCGCGTTCTATTCCAACGCGGTTCAGAATCCATTGCAGGAAAAACTCGCGGAGAAGATCGGAAAGATCAGCGGTTATGAAAACTACTCGTTGTTTCTCTGCAATTCCGGGGCTGAGGCGAATGAGAACGCGCTGAAACTTGCATCATTTCAGAATGGGCGGAAAAAGATCGTCGCGTTCGCCGGTTCCTTTCACGGCCGGACTTCTGCTGCCGTTGCTGCAACGAACGATCTTTCCATCAATGCGAATCTCAATCTTCAGCACGAAGTCGTTTTTCTTCCGCTGAATGATCCCGGAGCCGCAGAGAAAAATATCACGGAAGAAGTTTGTGCCGTGATCATCGAAGGGATACAGGGCGTTGGTGGCGTGATCGAACCGACGAACGAATTCTTACAACTCCTCCGGAAAAAATGCACAGAGACGAATTCCATTCTCATACTCGACGAAATTCAGAGCGGATGCGGACGTACCGGAAAATATTTCGCGCACCAGTTTTCCGGAATTCAACCGGATCTTATCACGATGGCTAAGGGAATTGGAAATGGATTTCCTGTTGGTGCTGTTCTGATCTCTCCTGCGTTCCAGGCGAAACATGGTTTACTCGGAACAACTTTCGGCGGAAATTATCTCGC
>DATJEX010000328.1:0-5120 GCA_035496135.1 Bacteroidia bacterium | reverse complement strand
TCGCGCGAAAGAAAAATTCCTGCGATGCCGCGATAACCTCTGTATGTTAACGTCATGTTGTCAGAGGAGATCTGGATGTCCGGGATGGAAGAGAACTCATTGTAGTTTGAAAATTTAGATTCTGATTTGAAAGGCGAACCGAGTAAGTACCCGATGCCTGCATCTATTCCGAAATTATTTTTCCAGGAATAACTTCCAACCAGGTTCGTCACATTACCCGATCCGAAACTCTGCGGAACAATTTTAGCGTGATAGGTTGTCGTGCTGCTGCTGATCGTGGAAATGGACGTGTACGAGTAATTGCTTTCCGATTTTCCGCTGGCGAATGGAAGCATGTAACCATCCTGAACAGACAGTTGAAAACCATTCTGTGAAAAAAGTGAATGAGCAGGAATGAAAAACAATGCAAGCAGATACTTTCTCATAATGGATTTTTATGTAAAAGTATCCGGCACAGAAGATCATGCGCTGACGTACATCATCCAGTCAACTGATGTTGATTCTCCCGCATGGAGCATGGATGAGGGAACATGGAAGAAGGAATGCGAATGAAAAATCCATCCTCCATGCTCCATCTTCCTTGTTCCTATTGTGGAACAACACTCACCGGGTAGGAAGCGGGTTTAGTGGGTTGCGGCCCGAATTTCATTGTGATCATGCCGAGGAAATTTATTCCCGCTTGCGGATAGTAATAATTATTCAGCGCATACGTTCCGCCTTCGATCCATCCGTAGGTGTAACCGTTGGAAGAATACATCGCGTTCGTAAGATTATTCACGAGCAATGAGAATTTCAATTCATCGCAACACTTCGGATGTTCGTAATCCTGTTTGATCGCGGTCCACGAAAGATTCAGGTTGAGATTGAAATACGGATCGAGTGCGCGCGAATCGTTCTGCGTGTTGTCGAGATATTGCTTGCCGACATATTTTCCCTGTAGAGAAGCGGAGAAGGATTTATACGAATACGTCATCTGCAACGCGCCGATCACCGACGGAGAGAATGCGATATCGGGAAGTGTGTGCAGGCTGTCAATTTGTGTTCCGGTGTCGTAATTGTCAATGAACTCGTGGAAGTTTTTGATCTTGTTCTGGCTGAGCGTTGCATTACCCGACACGTTGAAATTTTTGCAGAGGTTGTAACCAAGAATAATTTCCACGCCTCGACGGTAACTTTCCGGGACATTCTGCCGCGTGTATTCGCCGACGTCGTTCACTTTTCCGGTGAGCACCAGTTGATTCCTGTACATCATATCATAGAGATTGATGTTCGCCCCGAACTTCTGCGACGTGTATCTCCATCCCAATTCTCCGTCGTACATTTTTTCCGCCAGCGGCCTGCTGCGAAGTGTGGTGTACACAAAATCGTTCCGGTCAGGTTCTTTTGATGCGGTGCAGAGTGAATAATAAAACTGGTGATGCGCATTGGCCTGGTAGGAGAGGCCGGCTTTCGGATTCATGAACGATAAAGACGCGCTCTGTGGAAGCGGTGCGCCGTTGGTGTCCACGCCAACGAAGGAGTAGGAAATATTCCTGATCTGCATGTCCACATACAGGTTCAGTTTGTCATTCATGAAAAAGGTGTTGTACTTGATGAAAACATTTCCGTCGCTCTTGTGGGCGTATTCATTCGAGTAGCGATACGGCATCACGAAACCGGAAGGCAGATCCGTTCCCGAAATAAGTTCGTTGTAGTGATAGCCTTCATAATTATTCCACGCACCACCGATCGTGAGCGAATAATTCTCGAGGCTGTTGTATTTCGCTCCGAACGTAGCTCCGTAAAACCAGTTGTCCAGCCACAATCTGCGGACGATATCGGACGGATGTGAAACCGTATCAAGTCCGTAATTCACCAGGTCGTCGCCCTGCCAGAATTCCTCGTAATAACCTTTTCCTTTTGTCGCATGCAGTGCCCAGTTCAAATTCCAGTGCGGATTCGCGTGATAAGCGAAATGCAATTGATAATAATCCTGCTGGTAATTGTCCGTTTCGTTGTCGTAATATTTGACCGCGCCCGTGGAATCGAAATACATTCCGGCCATGTTGAATGTGCGATTGGTTTTGAGCGAATCCTGCGGAACGCCATACCAGGCCTGGTATGTTTTTTCTCTACCGGAAAATGTGATCGCTTTGACCAATAATTTTTTTCCGTGATAGGTTCCGGAGAAATACCACGATGAAAGATCCGATGTTCCGCGATCGATGTAACCCTCAGAATTTATTTTCGACAAACGCGTTTCGAACGACCATTTATCATTCAGCAAACCTGTTCCCGCCTTAGCCGTTATTCTCCTCGTGTTGAACGATCCACCCGAAACGATCATTTCCCCGAATGGAGAATTACTTCCCTGGTCGGTTTGAATATTGAGCGATCCGCCGAATGCGCCGGCTCCGTTGGTGGAAGTTCCTGCACCGCGCTGCACCTGGATATTCTCGATGGAAGAAGCGAGATCCGGAATATCCACCCAATACGTTCCCATCGATTCCGCATCATTCACCGGAATTCCGTTGATCGTCACGTTCACGCGCGACGCATCGGATCCGCGTATACGCAGGCCCGTATATCCAACACCTGTACCCGCATCAGAAGTGGTGACAACAGATGGAAGATTGTTCAACAGGTACGGAAGATCCTGCCCGGCATTCTGTGCGGCGATATCTTCTTTGGTCACTTCTGTGTGAGCGGTCGCCGCGTTCTCGTCCACGCGTGTCGACTGAATGATGACTTCGCTGTTCACATGAACAGATGGATGCAGTAAGATCGTTACCGAAGTATCTGCAGGCATACGCAGCCACATATTCTGTGTTTCATAACCGAGCATGCTCGCAATGAGTAAATGTGTATCGGAAACATTTCTCAGCACGAATGCGCCATTCTCATCGGTGTAACAATCCTGGTACGTTCCTTCGAGATGAATGTAAACGAACGGAAGCGCTTGTCGTGTGGAATCATCCAGCACTTTCCCGTGCACGTCCTGTGCGCGTGTCGCGAAGGGCAGAGCAGCAAGCAATGCGATCGCAAAAATTATTCTTTTCATTTTTTATCCTTTGTGACCGGCATTCAGAAAAGAGAAAGGGAATCGTCTTTCTGCTTGCCGATCTGTTTCCCTACGCAGGTTCTAACCTGATCAGGTGTGCGGTTGGCTGCTCGTTCGAACAGCTTCCGCCGGGTATGATCTCAGTCACTGTTGATCGGTGACACCCCTTGGATCGGATGCAAATATACATAACGGGTGAATGTGAAAGTGAATGTGAATGTGAAAGTGAATGTGAATGTGGAACGGGACAATAAAAGTGATGTAGTTTGAACACCCGGTTGAAAGAGCCCCTTTTCACCTTCACGTTTGCTATTCACCAAAATGTTTTTTCACAGCGGTTACCGCACTGAACAGTCTTGCTTCGTAACGACCCGATACAATTTCATAAGCGAATCCGTGATCGTCCAGTTCCTTTTTGTACAGGTTGAAAAAATAATCACGGCGCTGCGGATTGATACGGACCGGATCGGGTATCCACGGAAGATCATTGGCGGTGAGCAGGAAAAGATCATAACGGTGTTCCCGGATCTTCTCCTTGATGAAGTCGGGCGTGAATCCGAACACATCTTCACTCCAGATCTTCGCGATGATGAATTCCGTGTCCGTGAAAATGAAACGGTTCGAGGTCTTGATCAGTTGTTCTTCTTCCTGCAACTGGTGCTTCGCGATCCGCACGATGTCGTCGTGTGAATAGGAATCGGTGTGCATGGACATGTATTCGCGCGCATACTCGGGCACCCATTCCGTATGAAAACGCAATGCGAGCGAGCGTGCAAGCGTGGTCTTGCCCGTGCTCTCCGCGCCAAGGATCGCTATGCGCTTGATCTCATTTCTTTTCTCCATCGGAAGAAGCCAAAGATCGCAATGATCGTGTAAATAAGATTGAGCAAGGCGGTGGACGGTTTGTGCGAATAAAAATAAAGGATCGTGTATCCGGCATCAATGATCACCCAGTAGATCCAGTTCTCGATCATTTTCTTCGTGGTCATCCACGTTGCGATGAGGGAGAAGGAAGTGAGCGACGCATCGAAGAATGGGCGTGTGGATGGCGTGTACATTTTAGCGAGATAGCCGAGAATGATCGTTGCAATGATCCCGATGAGTATGGAAATGACATTGATCTTCATTCCGCCGAAATGGATGATCAGCTCGTCTTTCCCTTTTTCTTTTTTCGCCGACCATTGATACCAGCCGTAAAATCCGATCACCATATAATAGATACTCAGTCCCGCATCATAGTAATACGTGAGCGAATAATTGAACCAGGTGTAGATCGCCGCGCTTACGATCCCGAAGATCCAGCACCATTTATTCGCACGGGTCGCAAGCACAACATAAATAAGAGCGGTGATGATCGCGGTCAATTCAAGCGCACCGGTTTCTTTTATGGAAGAAAGAACAGAGAAGAAAACGCGGGTTGAATCGTTCATTCAGCTGGAATATTCAGTTCGCGGAACCGGTCTTTGATCGCGCAGAATGTTTTCACAGGATCTTCACTTTTCCATATCGCGCTGCTGTAGGCCACACCATAGAATCCGATATCGCGGCAGGTTTCGATATTGGAAATGTCCGTCCCGCCCCTGGCAATGAGTTTGTTTTTGGTTTTCGCGATGGCCGCTTCGAGGCTGTGTCTGGAATAACCGGCATTGAATTTTCCGCTTACTTTATCGAAGATGACACCGAGGAATGCGTACGCGAATCGCGGTTCGGCGTCGTATACACTGAGGAGTTTGTGAAAGGATGTGGAAACGGAGATGTTCGGTTTTTTCAGCAGGAGAGAACGCAGTCTCCACCACAAGAGAAGTTTTTTTCTGAAATGCGCTTTGGTGAGATGAATGCCGCGGAGATCGAAAGTGGAAGCTAATTTATGATGACTGTGAATGATGATCCGGTTGTGAAAAATGGAAGGAATCGCTTCGATGTATTCTTTCATTTCATTCGTGCGCATACTTGGTTTACGCAGATGAAAGATCTGCAAACCGTGTTCAAAAAGCGCAGTGACGGTTTTCAATTCATTGTCGGTCGTCCGTGACGGAGAGATCACAATAATTTTCATAGGGCTCGGGCAGTGGTGGCAGAA
>DATJEX010000327.1:0-3498 GCA_035496135.1 Bacteroidia bacterium | reverse complement strand
AGTTTTCAGTTTGGTGAATCATTTTCGGAAAGCTGGAGGATCCAGTATTCGAAAGACGGACTGCCGCTTCGATGTGTGTCCAACTTAGATGAGAACGGGATGAACATCTACACCTGGACGTATGAATTTTTCTGAACCACTAATACTGCCGGTGTTCTCGCAGGAGTTGCCGTAATTTTCTTAACTTTTCTCTGGCAAACATTTCTCCATGAAAAGATCATTCCTCGCGCTGGCAATATTGTCGGCCAATATCATCAGTGCGCAGTCTGCATTGTTCAGGATCTATCCGCTCGACACGGAATATGTACAGACCATGTATTGGGGAGGAACCAATCGCATTACACGCTGCGCCGACGGAGGATATTACGTGAACTACCAGTTTGCTGATTGCAATTCGCTTCATACCACCTCCTACTGCTACGGTACCGAACTGATCAAAACGGATGCTTTATTTCAATCGCAATGGTCGATCGATGTAGGACATTCCTTCAATCAGTGCGTGACTTTTCCCCAGGCGGATACATCGGTGGTCGCCGTGAATTTCGGAGCGGAACCTTACGCCAAGAAACTCGACGCGAATGGAAATGTGAACTGGTTCAATTATTATCGCGACGCTTATCCCGTGCAGACATCCGGAACAGGCGCTGCGTTGCACAATTCCTCGATTGAATTCGCCGGAATGATCTCCACCAGTAACATGTACAACTTCATTCACGCAGCCGGATTCCTGCTTGACATTGATACAGCAGGCAACATCGTGCAGGCCGATTCGATCACGGTTTCTTCTTTCACTTATCCGGGAATTGATGCGATCGCTACTGACGCCTCGGGGAATCGTTACATCGCCGGACGTGATCATATTTCAGCAGGAAATGTTTACGTCGCCAAACTTCTTCCGAACAACAGCGTGGCCTGGTGCAAAACACTTTCAGGATTCTCTTATTATTTGCCGGGCATCAGCCGCATTACTCCGCTTTCAGATGGAAGTGTCATCCTCGGTGGAAGTGCCATGAATCCGAATGTCGGTACAGGTTCGGTAGAATTATTTCATCTTGATCCGAATGGAAATTTACTCTGGGCGAAAGAACTGGATTATCCGAGCTGGACGAATGGAATGACGGAAACAGCTGGCGGAAATATTCTTGTCTCGGTAGACTTCAGGTATTTTTACGGAGACACGCTCACCGGTTTGGCGCTCGAGATCTCTCCTTCGGGAAACCAGGTGTGGAATAAAAGATTCGCTCCAGGATTCGGATTTGGTCCTGCGATGATCGAGAATGCCAACTCGTATATTTTTCCGGCTTTCACTGTTGCGCCAACCGTTTTCAGAACGGATTCACTCGGGAATGCTCCGTGTTATGCACCGTCATTATCACTGAGCCTGCTCCCGCTTGCGATTTCAGCGTCGAACAGTACTTGCACGTTGTACCCGGTCACATTTTATACCATAGCTCAACAGCACGATTCGAGTCGTGTGCAATCTTATCGTGATACCTGTATCATTTCGGTGATCACTGGCGGGGAGGCGCAAATGAATAACGCAGCGGTCACTTTTTATCCGAATCCCTCAACCGGTTTGATCCACTTCAGCGTTCCATCCGAAGCATCCGATCTTATCATCACGGATATGCTGGGGAATGTGATCCTAGAAGAAAAACATCCGGCGAAAAATTTTGAGGTCGACCTCGGGTCTTATCCGGACGGAATTTATTTTGCAAGGATAGTTTCGGAAAATGGAATGGAATCCGGAAAAATAATTCTGGCGAAGTGACAGGTCAATTCTTCAGGGAAGGATCACCACTCTCGTCTTCAGATCAACCCTGTCATACAGATCATTCAGATCCGTATTCTGCAGGCTGATGCAGCCCCACGTCAGATTCTGCCGATCAGCTTCCGGCCATTCGTTCCACCATCCGTGAAAACCGATCCCTCCGCCGAGCGCAGTATTCTTCGGCGGTTCTTTTCCTGCATTATTAGCCGTGAGAATAGAAGTCAATTGGGTTTCAGTGATCGATCCGTTCCGGAATCCGTTGATCGCATCGGCATTGTTCGGATAATTCAATCGCATCCACGTCACGCCGAGATATTGCGAATAATCTCCGCTGAACGGTCCTTTTGACTTCTGGATGATGCGGTAATCTCCTTCGGGAGTTTTATTGTCGCCCTGTTTTTCTTTCGGGCCGATCGGCGATTGTCCAAGCGCGATGATGTAGGTCTTCTGAATTTCTCCTTTGTAATACAAACGCATCCGGTATTTCGATTTCCACGCCACGAGCAATTGCGATTCGTTTTTAAGTGAATCGGGCAGGGCAGGAAGAGAATCCGCTTTTGTGTCAACTGCGTTTTTCGCAGGAATGGAATTGTTGTCGTTGTTGCCGGAAAATTGTTCCGATGTTGCAGCAGAAGAATCAGCAGAAGGATCTCCAGAGAATAAATAAAATAAAGCTCCGATGAAGGCGGCAAGAAAAAGGAAGGAGAGTGCGTGTTTCATCAGGAGAGCTGCAAATAAAAATACGCCGCAATTAAGGACGGATCATAGGTATTAACAAATTTTCGAAAGAGGAAATCATACGTTGATCAGTTTGTGGAATTCCTTTGTGAATCTTTGAGCCTTTGCGGCCTCGATTTAGTTTGAAATGAAGACCACGAGGCCACTAAGTCACCAAGTCACGAAGGAGCACCAAGAAATTTTCATTCCATAAACCCCATAATTTCGAAAGAGGAAATTGAATGCTGGTAATATCATGAATTCCTTTGTGAATCTTTGAGCCTTCGAGCCTTTGTGGCCTCGATTTAGTTTGAAATGAAGACCACGAGGTCACCAAGTCACGAAGGAGCACCAAGAAATTCTCATTCCATCGAGCTTCATAGTGATGAAAAACACAGCTTTTCTACAGAATTGGATCGCTTATTTTGTGTTGCTTTAAGTTCCAATTCCGAACTTCATTTCCACTATGACCGACGCACTCAGAAAAACCAAGATCCCGGAGATCACTTTACTGTTCTGGATCTCGAAGATCTGTGCAACGACCCTGGGTGAAACAGCAGGCGACCAGATGTCGATGACGATGAACATCGGTTACGCGCAGAGTTCATTGATCCTCATCAGCGGATTTTTTGTGATGCTCGGTATTCAGCTTTCTCTCAAAAAATATTTTCCGCCGGTGTACTGGCTGGTCATTCTCGCGACGAGTACGGCCGGAACAACAATGTCCGATTACATGGACCGCACACTTGATCTTGGCTACATGGCGGGATCAGCATTGCTCGTCGGAATTCTGCTGCTCATACTTTTCATCTGGTACAAAACAGAAAAATCGCTTTCCGTTACGGGCATTCGTTCATTACGCGGAGAATTATTCTACTGGGCCGCGATACTTTTCTCGAACACACTCGGCACAGCACTCGGCGATTTTCTTGCGGATGATTCCGGGTTGGGATTCGGTGGCGGCGCATTGCTGATCTCGTCTGTACTTGTTGTCGTTATTCTCGCGCATT
>DATJEX010000326.1:0-2817 GCA_035496135.1 Bacteroidia bacterium | reverse complement strand
GATCGTGATCACATTACCTTCATCCAGTTTATCGAGATCGTAAATGTCAACTGTTGTGGTGTGGATGCTTCCGTGTGTTGCACGCGCGAGAAAAAGATAATCGGGATTGATGCCGCCTCTTGCGCCGCAAAGTATGATGTGCACCGGCCTTCCGATCTTCTCCACCAATTCAAGATCACGCGGAGTCGCGAGGTTATCGGCGATGAGAATGATGTCGCCCTGCGGATTCATTTTGTTGATCGCGTACAACACCGCTTCCACATCATTCTCCGGTAGATCGCCACCATCGCCATGCTTCATCGCGTCTCTCGCCTCATTCATGATCGAATCGAGCGAAGTGGAGTAGGTGGGATAAATTCCTCCGACGCTTCCTACGTTCTTGGATGAATTTTTTCTTCCATCGCCATCGTTGAAGAAAATACATCCTTTGATCGATTGATCCGCGATGAGTTTCGGAATGGTCGCAAGCACCTGCGCTGTGTACGGCGACATGCTTCCTGTCACATCTGTTACAATGATCGCGTTCTTCCAGTTGTTCTTGCGGAATGCAGCGAGCACAGCCGTATCCGGATTGTTCGGATCGACGTGAAAGGTGGCAGGACCCGTCGGCTCTTCAAAATGATCTTCGAGTTTCCAGTGACGCCAGCGTACATAACCGCTTTCATTCGAACGTTCCTGTACAATGATCGAGTCGTGCGTGAGATCGGCCCATCTTGCTGCGGTGACAGAAAACCCGGAACTGGATGGCTGCACATATCTCCACAAACTATCGTCGGGAATATTCCGGTCCAGTTCCATTTTACTTCCGTCGAGCAGCGTAACACTTCCGGTCGCGGAAATGAGTTTCATGGAATCGGCGTGCGTTAATTTATCCTTGTAAAAAAGTCCGCTGATGTAATTCAATTCGCCGGAAGTTGTTTCACTCGTTTGTGCTTCGCGGAAATAAATGATGAAGCCGTGAAAAAAAGTCCGGCCGGTTTCCGGTGAAGTTGCGCCGCTCTGCCCGACGAGTTCCCATTCGGTCATGGCAGATGAGAATGCTTCCGGCAAAAGTTTGTAGAGATTGGTCAGCCGCTGCAGGTTGAGTTTCTGCTGATCGAAAGAAGAGGAAACAGCGAACGTGGTATAAACAAGCTGGATCTTTTCAATGACATGTCCTTCGATCTCTTTTGAACGGACCGGTGAAACAAAATCGGAAAGGGCAAAAGGAGTTTCGAGCATGATCACACTTCTTCCCGGTCCCGAAACAGGAGTGGAGATCTTTGTGACAATGGTTTTGTTGAAACCGAGATAGTCCTTGGCACGGAGATATTCCTGCGAGGCCGTTGGCGCCGCGTGAAAGAGAAGTGGAAAAAGAAGGAAGAAAAGGATCCCGGTGCTCCGCATAAGCTCTTGTTCTGATTGAATAACGCTCGAGGCGTGAAAAAGATACGTAATGGCCGAAAAATCTGCCTTAATTATGAATCGATCCCCGAAATCTGCGTGATCTGCGAGCCATATAAGCTGAAATGTTTCTCGCTGATCCCGCTGATTACGCAGAGTAAAAGACTGTCAATAGAATTTTTTCTTTTCCCCCACCATTTTCTTCAGCAATTCACTCAAACGATAGCGTCCAGCCCCATATTGTTCACAAAGCGATTTCATTTTCGCCGCGATCGTCTCGATGCCGAGTTCGTCGCACCATTTGAGAAGGCCTTTCGGGTAATTCACGCCTTTGGTCATCGCAGTGTCAATATCGTCGCGTGTTGCGATGCCAAGATAAAGTGTATCGATCGCTTCGTTGATGAGCATGGAAATGACACGAAGGAAAATTTCTCTTCCGAGTACCATGTCTTTTTTCGGTTCGGGCATGACGGCTCCGGGTGAATAATCATAATAACCTTTGCCCGATTTTCTGCCGAACGTTTTCGCATCGACCAGGTTTTTCTGCGTGACAGAAGGCTGAAACTTCGGATCGCAGTTCAACTGTTGCCATACTGCAACGGTCACCGCGTAATTCACATCGTTGCCAATGAAATCCATCAGTTCGAACGGACCCATTTTGAATCCACCGAATTCTTTCATCGCCCAATCGATGGTGGCGTAATCAGCGATCTTTTCTTCAGCGATCAGGATGGATTCGCCGTAAAAACTTCTTGCCACACGATTCACAATGAAGCCCGGCGAATCTTTCGCCAGTACCGTTGTCTTTCCCCATGAATCAATCAGCGATCTTATTTCGGTTACAATTTTTCCCGATGAATTTTTTCCCGCAATTATTTCCACCAGCGGCATGATCGTCGCCGGGTTGAAAAAATGAATGCCCATCACACGCGACTGGTCGGTGCATGCACCCGCGATGGATGAAATGGAAAGCGAAGAAGTATTGGAAGCGAGAAAGCAGTCTTTTGAAACGATCTTTTCCAGGTCAGTGAAAACTTTCTGTTTCACTTCGAGGTTTTCCACGATCGCTTCGATCACAAGTCCGCAGGAAGAAAAAGAGGAAAGAGAATCGGAATAAGAAACGGAATTGAAAATGGAATCCGCTTTTTCTTTCGCGAGTTTATTCTTCTCCACCAGTTTGTCGAGTGAATCACGCAGGTTTTTCTTTGCTTTTTCAAGTTGCGCGGAATTCGAATCATTCACGATCACCTGGTGTCCTGCCGTAGCAGCCACCTGCGCGATGCCGTTTCCCATGGCGCCGGATCCGATGATCCCGACAGTCAATTTAGTTTCACTCATAGTTTTAATTCGTTACGCTTCAATGTTCGAGCCCGATGGCCGCGTGTTCAAGATGCTTTTCTTCCGGGTCGAACTGGAAGAAAATATGGATGCCGT
>DATJEX010000325.1:0-6077 GCA_035496135.1 Bacteroidia bacterium | reverse complement strand
GGTCTTGATGGCGGCCTGTTTCGCGAGCGAACGCGCGATGCTCTCATGCGGATGCAGGCGGAGTTCCTGTTCGTTCTGCACGAATTCTTCCAGCATCGCTTCGAGCACAGATGCGATATTTTTTTCTTCCATTCCCGATGGAACGCCATGCACCACGAAAGAATTATTTCCGAAATGCTGCACGTCGAACCCGGTGGAATTCAATTCTTCCATCACCGAATGCAGCACCGCAACTTTTGCTGGCTGAAATTCGAGCGTTTCGGGGAAAAGCAAACGTTGTGAAGAAGCGTGATGTGTGCGCAGTGCGAGAAGAAATTTCTCATACAACACGCGTTCATGGGCGCGCTGCTGATCGATGACGAGCATTCCCGATTTCACCGGTGTAATGATGTAATGATCGTGCAGTTGCCAGAGTTTACCATCTGACGAATTCTCTTCATTGTCTTCATCGCTGTGCAGAATTTTCTGCTGTGTTTCTTCTTCATTCACATGCTGGCGGAACATTTCCTGCCAGTTGCCCGAATGGATCGCGCTTTTTTCTCCTGAACGCGTCGAAGGATTGGAGGAATCTGTTTTGAACGGATTGTAATTCGTGTCGACTGTAATTCCCGGCTGACTCACCTGTCCGCCTTTGTTCAGCGGAAGTTCGATGCTCATTTCCTGTTCGAAGTCGAGTGAAGGAGAGATGTTGTACTGGCCGAGCGCACGTTTGACAGAAGAACGGAGGATGGCGTACACCGAACGTTCGTCTTCAAATTTCACTTCTGTTTTGGTCGGATGAATATTCACGTCGATCGTTTTCGGATCCACATCGAGGAAGAGAAAATATCCCGCGAAGGAATCTTTCGGGATGAGTTGTTCGAATGCCGAATGAACCGCGTGATGTAAATATTGATTGCGGATGAAACGTTTGTTGAGGAAAAAGAATTGTTCACCACGTGTTTTCTTCGAATATTCCGGCTTGACGACAAATCCGGTGATCGTGACGATATCTGTTTTCTCTTCCACCGGAACGAGTCGCTGGTTGTAAGGATTGCCATACAATGCAACGATGCGCTGACGAAGCAATGCTCTCTGATCCGAGGTGGGGTCGGGTGTTTGCACCCGACTCTGGCCAGCGGAGAGATTGAACATCTCGGCGCCGTTATGATGAAGTGTGAATGAAATATGCGGATTGGAAAATGCGATGCGTTCGAATTCTTCCACGATGTGGCGGAATTCAACAGCATCTGATTTCAGAAAGTTCCTTCGTGCCGGAATATTGTAGAACAGGTTCTTCATGCTGAAGGAAGTTCCGTTCGGCGCTGCGCAGGGTTCCTGCGAGATGAATTTGCTTCCTTCGATGCGGATCTCCGTTCCCATTTCATCGTCGGGGCGTTTTGTTTTCAATTCCACCTGCGCAACGGCTGCGATGGAAGCAAGCGCTTCTCCGCGGAAACCCATCGTGTGCAGATCGAAGAGATCATCTGCTTTGCGGATCTTGGAAGTAGCGTGACGTTCGAAGGAAAGACGCGCGTCGGTGTCCGACATTCCCTTTCCGTTGTCGACCACCTGGATGAGCGTTCTTCCCGCGTCTTTGATGATGAGCTGAATGCGTGAAGCGCCGGCGTCGATGGCATTTTCCATCAACTCTTTCACGGCGGAAGCAGGGCGCTGAATGACTTCACCTGCGGCGATCTGGTTGGCTACGGAATCGGGTAAAAGCTGGATGATATCGGGCATAAAAAACAAAAACGAAATATGGGGCAAAGATACGTTATCCTCAATGGGAAGTGACATCGTTTTTGAGCATTCTCCTTATTGTTGAATACTATTTTTCATTGTTGAAACTGCTCCCGCTTCTTAACGCTTTTTGGCATAATGACGACAGTTATTCAAATAGCGCCCAATGAGATTTCATTAACAGTTATCTTGTTGAAAATTCCGGAATCTGCACCGACCCGGCACGGCGATTGCCGATAACTTTAGATCGTGATGAAGTCTTTCCGTTTCAGGTCGTTTTTACTGCTGATCCCCATGTGGATCCTGTTGCCGCTCAATTCCAGGGTGGCGGACGGATATCCTGCGTTCAAAAAGTCGGCGCTGATCAACATGCATGACACGATCATGCCCCCGTTCTACGCTGAGGAAAATAAGCGCTGGGTGGATTCCATCATGAAAAAAATGACGGTCGATGAAAAGATCGGGCAATTGTTCATGGTCGCTGCGTGGTCGAACAAGGATGCGAAACACATCGCCGAGATCACGAACATGATCAAGCTGAACAAGATCGGCGGACTCATTTTCATGCAGGGCGGACCGGTGAAGCAGGCGCAACTCACGAATCAGTACCAGAAAATTTCGAAAGTTCCGCTGCTCATCGCGATGGATGCCGAATATGGTTTGTCGATGCGGCTCGACAGCACGGTGCAGTTTCCGAGAGAGATGACGATGGGCGCGATGCAGAATGATTCGATGATCTACAATATGGGTCGTGAAATGGCGAGAGAATGCCAGCGTCTCGGTGTGCAAGTGAGTTTTTCTCCAGTGGCCGACGTGAATAATAATCCGGCGAATCCCGTGATCGGAACACGATCATTCGGAGAAAATAAATACCGCGTCGCTGAAAAGGCGATGATGTACATGAAAGGTTTGCAGGATGGAGGAGTGCTCGCATGCGGAAAACATTTTCCGGGTCATGGAGATACTGATGCCGATTCGCACAAGACATTGCCGGTGATCAAGAAGGACAGCCTGTCGATGGACACGCTGGAACTTTATCCGTTCCGGCAATTGATCAAGAACGGATTGGGAAGTATGATGGTGGCGCATCTGTTCATTCCTGCTTACGACACGACAACAAACCAGGCGACAACCCTTTCGAAAAATGTAGTGACCGCTTTGCTGAAAGATAAATTGCAATTCAAAGGATTGGTTTTTACTGACGCACTGAACATGAAAGGCGTTGCGGATTTCTACGCACCCGGTGAAGTGGACATGCGCGCGTTGCTCGCGGGAAACGACATGCTGCTGTTCTCGGGCAATGTGCCGAAAGCGATCGAGCTCATCAGGAAAGCGATCGCCGATAGTTCCATTACGCAGGCAGAGATCGATGAGCACTGCAGAAAAATTCTGCTCGTGAAAAAATGGTGCGGACTCGATCACCGCAAGAGCATCAAAACAAAAACACTTTACGACGATCTCAATTCACCAAAGGCGGAGTTGATCCGGAGATACATCGGTGAACAGGCGATCACCATTCTGAAAAACGACAACAACATTCTTCCGTTCACGAATCTCGATACAACGAAGATCGCGGCACTGGCCGTTGGAGGTTCCGATTCCATTGTATTCCAGGCTCGCCTTTCTGTTTACGCGGCGGTTACTCCGTTCCACATTTCACGCAATGCCAAACAGCCTGAAATTGATTCAGCGGTCGCTCATCTTTCGAAATACAATTGTGTCATTCTGAGCCTGCATGGAATTTCACAACTGCCGAAAAATAATTTTGGTGTTGGAGATCCCGATGTGAAATTGATCGACACGCTTTGCAAATCCGGGAAAAAAGTGATCGTCGATGTTTTCGGGCCGGCCTATTCACTGAATTCACTTCCGGGAATTGAGAAATGCAGCGCTGTTGTTCTTTCGTACGAGAACCAGGATTATCTCGAGGATCTTTCGGCGCAGATCATTTTCGGTGGAGTAGGAGCGAGCGGGAAATTGCCTGTTACCACAACCGCATTCAAATACGGAACAGGATTTTCTACTGCAGCGACACGTTTGAAATACACGATACCGGAAGAGATCGGATTCAGCACGGACGCGCTTGCACGGATTGATTCCATTATTGCAGACGGAATAAAGCAGAAAGCATTCCCCGGTTGCCAGTTGTTCCTCGCGCAGAACGGAAAAGTCTTTTACAACAAGTCGTACGGCAAATTCACCTATGAAGGAGATCATGTGGTGAAGAATTCCGATGTCTATGATATCGCATCGGTCACCAAGATCATGGCGACTGTTCCGTGTGTAATACAAATGGTGGGCAACGGGGAAATGAATCTCGACAGCACGCTTGGAAAATATTGTCCCGATGTCATTGGAACGAACAAGCAGAACATCATTCTCCGCGAAATGCTCGCGCACCAGGCAGGCCTGCAGGCGTGGATCCCATTCTACCTGCACACGGTAGACAAAGACGGCAACTGGAAAAAAGGATATTACCGGAAATCGTACTGCGATTCATTCCCCACCTATGTCGCCCCGAATATGTTCCTGCGGAAAGGATACAACGATTCGATCTACAAAATGATCAACGAAAGCGATGTGAACCCGGAACATAAATTCCTGTACAGCGATCTTGGATATTACTATCTGAAAAAAGTCATTGAGAAGAAATATAAAATGCTGGAGAGCGAATATGTGATGAAGACTTTTTACTCGCCGCTCGGATTACCAACGATGGGTTATCAGCCGCGATTGCGTTTCAAGAGCTCGCGATGCGCTCCGACAGAGAATGATCTGAAATTCCGTCACCAGCAATTGCAGGGCGATGTGCATGACCAGGGAGCGGCGATGCTCGGTGGTATCGGCGGACACGCAGGTGTGTTCAGTAATGCGAATGATGTGGGCGTGATGATGCAGTTGTATCTCAACGGCGGAATTTATGGAGGCAAACGTTATCTCGATTCGGCAACGATCGCTGAGTTCACGAAACAGCAATACAAGAACAATCGCCGCGGAATCGGTTTTGATAAACCGGAACCTGATCCGAAGAAAGCGAATCCTGCATGTGATTCCATTTCACTAAAGAGTTTTGGTCACCAGGGTTTCACGGGCACACAGGCGTGGGCGGATCCGACAACCGGATTGGTCTTTGTTTTTCTTTCGAATCGTGTTTACCCGGATGCGGAAGTGAACAAGCTGGCGAAGCTCGGTATCCGCGGACAGATCCTTTACATTGTTGACCAGGAATTGAAACGATGCGCAAAAAAATAAGTGAACGAAAAAACGTTTCAATTCTGAGCGGAAAAATATTTTCCGTTTCATTTCTTTTTCTGCTGTTGTGGAGTTGCAATCCACCGGCTTCCACCAATGGAAAAGGAGATCCGGACGACGGCAAAAAGAAACACAAACATCATAAGATCGAACTCGAACCTGTTTGCTCCTTACCGGATGACATACGGGAATCGTCGGGACTTGTCTATGTCGGAACAGATGCTGCGACCGACGTGGAATTTCTGACGCATAATGATTCGCGCGGGCGACCGGAGATCTTCCGCATTGATGTTCACGGAAATCTTATCAAAACGTTCAGTGTGTCGAATGAACCGAATCTTGACTGGGAAGAGATCACGCGTGATGAAGCCGGGAATATTTATCTCGGCGATTTCGGAAGTAATGAAGGGAAGCGAAGAGAATTGTTCGTTTATAAATTTCCTTCACCGATCGGCAGTAACGCAGATACGATCCACGCCGAAGATATCCGTTTCATGTTGCCGGACCAGAAATTATTTCCGCCCGACATGAAGGACATGAATTACGATTTCGAGGCGATGATCCATTACAAAGGATTCATTTATCTTTTTTCCAAGAACAGAACGGATCCGTATACCGGTTACACGAAACTCTATCGCATTCCTGATGTTCCCGGTGAGTACACGGCGACACTTCTCGACAGCCTGCACACGGGTGATGGGCCAATGAAAGAATGTTCTATCACCGGAGCAGCGCTGAGGAAAGACGACAGCGTGCTCATCCTGGTGAGCCACGAAAAATTGTGGAAGATCACCGGGTTCACTGGCGATGAATTTTTCAAAGGTGATGTGCAGAAATATTCATTCGATCGCGATGGACTGTCGGTCGAAGGCGTTTGTTTTTCTGATGATCAGACGCTCTATCTTACCGAAGAGCGGACACTTCCCGGAACGGGATTGTTGTTCCGGTGTGACTGGAGTGAGTTGGGGGAGTGATTACAGATTTTCTACGGAGAATACAGATTACTGATCAAGACAGATTCTGGAAGCCGCTCCGTAAATCAGTTTAAATTTGTAATCCGTATTCTCCGTAGAAAATCTGTAATCCTTCCCTTTTTATTTCTG
>DATJEX010000324.1:0-14748 GCA_035496135.1 Bacteroidia bacterium | reverse complement strand
GACGGGCGATGTTCCTTATGGAAACCTGATGCAGGCGAGTGATGGAAATATTTATGCGACCACGGAAGATGGCGGCCCATCGGGCAGCTGTGTGATCTTCCGTTTCGATCCGCAAACGAATACATACACGGATGTGCATGATTTCTGGGGATCTGATGGATACATTCCGATGTCCGGTCTTACGGAGTACAATGGAAATCTTTACGGTGTGACCATCGACGGTGGTGCGCACAATTTCGGCGTGATCTATCGTTACAATCTGTCAACAGGAGTTTATACCGATGTGTTCGATTTCAATACTCCTCTCGGATCCGATCCATACGCAGCATTGATCCTGGTGAATGGAAAATTATATGGTACGACTCAATCAGGAGGATCGGGTAATGCCGGTGTCATCTTTCAATTCGATCCATCGAACAATTCATATACTATTCTTCATCATCTGACACCTTCTACGGAAGGAGCGATGTCTCATGGTTCACTGTTGCATGCTTCGGATGGAAAACTTTACGGCACAACCTATGGCGGTGGTGCCAATGGTTCCGGAACCATCTTCAGTTATGATATCACCGCGGGAACATTCAATACGCTTCACACCTTTACCGATCCGAGCGGGGGAGATCCGCTGTCAGGACTCACCGAAGTGAACGGAGTACTTTTCGGAACGGCAAATCTTGGAGGTGCACACGCATCCGGTGTTGTCTACAGTTATAATCTGAATACATCAACCTACACCGACCTGCACGATTTCAATGGGCCGGATGGAACGTTTCCTGCCGGGGATCTTTTCCTTTCCAGCAATGGACTTCTTTTCGGAACAGTTTCACAAGGCGGAGCAGGCGGATACGGCACGGTCTTCTCACTTGATCCGGCCAATAATACTTTCACAACGGTTCACCAGTTTGATGGAACAGATGGATCCGGATCACAGAGTGGATTCGCATGGATCACCACCCCAACCGGTGTGAATGATCCGACGATGAATGAGAACGCCGTTTCTGTTTTCCCGAATCCTTCTCATGATGTGATCAGTATTTCTTCTTCGATTACAGGAGACGTTTCTTTCACGGTCCTCAATTCACTCGGGCAACAGGTGATGGAATGGAATGAAAACACGTCCATGAATTACAGCAGGCAGATCGACATCGCTGATCTGGATGCGGGAATTTATTTTCTCGAGATGAAAACTGCAGATGGGATGGTGACGAAGAAATTTGTGAAGGAGTGAAGTGATCCCCTGTTTTCATTGGGGAAGGTGTGAACTATGTAAGATTTCCGCGGAAGAGTGTAACGGGTAGCAACGCTGTTGCGGCCACCTTTGCCTTATTATTCATCAGCAATAAAACAAAGGCAAATGAGCACGATTTACTGGGGCGTTGGCGGGATCATCCTGTTGGTAGCCTTCACACTATTATTCACCTGGATCGATTCGGTTCGTGATGGAAGATGGAAGCAAAGGATCAATAAGATCAAATTTTCACCCAACTCTCCCGAACATGTCCGTAGGCCACAACTCAATTCGAGTGTTGATACGGACAAATTTCTCAAAGGAAAAAAGATCCGGTTGTTCAACCCGGATTCAACCACTCCGGTCATCTGAGGCCGTCAGTACAATGATCTATTTAAGCTTAATGAATATGGAACATAAATTCAAAGACGGAGAAGTGGTCCTGGCCAGTGCCGAACCAACCATCAGACTCATTGTCCGCCGTTACGTGGACATGATCTATTACTGTAAAGTGGAATCAGACCCAAATGGCAGGGAACGCGTTTATTTTGAACGAGAACTGATGAGTGTGCCTGTCGCATAACAGCAGGCTAACTTGTGATTACTCTATTGAACCAACACTTCTGCGGACTCCACATTTGTAAATCGGTTTACACCTGCCTACCGGCAGGTCCCTAATCTGTATTTCTGTCCGCCGCGCTGGATTCGAGATCTGCTCGCTTACAATCGTGCGATCATCTCTTTCATCAGCTGCGTCATTTTCTTTTCCGAAATTTCTGCGGCTTTCTGCACATCTTCGTGCGTCACTTCCACAATTTTTCCGGGAACACCAAGATCCGTGATCACCGAGATGGCGAAAACGGGAACGCTCATGTGACGTGCGACGATGACCTCCGGAACCGTACTCATTCCAACCGTGTCGCCGCCGATGTTACGGACGTATTTGTATTCGGCCGGCGTTTCAAAAGTCGGTCCACTCATTCCAACATAAACACCTTCCTGCAATTTGATGTTCTGTTCACGCCCGATCTTTTTCGCGAGATGGATCATCGCGTGATCGTAAGGCTCGCTCATATCAGGAAAACGCGGGCCGAAACGTTTGTCATTCGGGCCGATGAGCGGATTCGATGGAAATAAATTAATGTGATCGTTGATGATCATCAGGTCGCCGATCTCGAATTCAGGATTCACGCCACCGCTTGCGTTGGAAACAAAAAGTCTTTTCACACCGAGATATTTCATCACGCGGACAGGATAAACGACTTTCTGCATGTCGTAGCCTTCGTAAAAATGAAAACGCCCCTGCATGGCCATCACATTCTTTCCGGAAAGTTTTCCGAAAATGAGTTTACCGCTGTGTCCTTCAACCGTGGAGACCGGAAATCCGGGAATGGATTCATAAGGAAAAACAAATTCCGCCTTGATATCTTCAACGAGTCCGCCGAGTCCTGTTCCGAGAATGATCCCGGTTTCAGGAACGAAATTCTTCGCCTGTTCTTTAATGAAGTTTGCTGTGGATTGGATTTGATCGTACATAGTCATAGATCTGTTGCTGAAAGGAAGTAGCGTCCTGGTCGTGGAAGGCGATCTCTATCGGGATGAAATAAAGGGGAATGTCTCCCATGTATTCATCAAGCCCCGGTTTGTGCAAACGCATCGCGTCTTTTTCCGTGGTGAGAACGATCTTCTTTTCATTTTTAGTATTTCGGTAAATATCCTGCAAACGTAACAAGTCTGCGGGAGAAAATTCGTGGTGATCGCGGAAACGGAATGGAATGAGTTCCTTCACTTTGTCTTTCAGGAAATATTCCAGCGAATCGGAATTCGCGATGCCGGTGAGCAGGATGATGGAATGATCGGCGTTGATGAATGTTTCTTTTTCCACTTCCACAAGGCCCGGAAGATTTCCGAACGGAAGAAGATTTCCATAGCGGATGTAGGAGAAATAAACTTTCTGCCAGGGTTGCGGTTTGATCTCTTTGATGATGCGCTTGCGTTCGAGCGGTGAAAAAAGCTGAGGTGTTTTCGTCACGATGATCACGTCGGCGCGTTTATCGCCCCATTTCGGTTCACGCAGATTTCCTGTGGGCAGCATGTGATCGGTGTAATACAATCTTCCGTAATCCGTAAGCAGGATCTGCAAGCCCGGTTTGATCCAGCGGTGCTGGAAAACATCATCGAGTACGACGCACTGCAGCTCGGGAAAATGTTCGCGTAATTTTTTCACGCCATGAACACGATTCGCATCGACCGCGACCGGAATGTGTTCCGCGAAACGATGACGGAACTGCATGGGCTCATCTCCGATCTGATCCGTTGTAGAAAGATTGTCGGCGATGATGAATCCGCCAAGTTTTCTCCCGTAACCGCGACTGAGCGTTGCTACTTTGTATTTCGGATCGAGCAGTTTTACGATGTATTCAACATGCGGCGTTTTTCCAGTTCCGCCGACGGTAAGATTTCCGACACCAATGAGTGAGACATCTTTTATGGTGGTGGATGGCAGGATACCGATATCAAAAAGTTTGTTCCGCAGCAGCACGACCATTCCGTAGAGGAACGACAATGGCCAGGCGAGAAGGCGGAGGAAAGTCATGTGAAGCGAAAATACGCTATTCGAAGATTTGAAGATTCGAAAATCCGAAGATTCGGGATTTATATTCAGAAAATATTCCGCGATGTTATTTTGAAGTGATGCACGGATTTCCTAACCCCGATGCCCAGCTGTACCTTGTTACTGCAGGGCAGCGGGACGAAAGGTTTTTTGAAATGCAGGTGACCTGGTTCCCCTGAAGTATGCACTCGCTTAACTTCAGGGGTTCCTGATCTCAATTCACAACCAGCCGCTGGGTGAGAACGCCTGAAGCATTCGTTACGCGAATGAGATACAATCCGGAATTGAGACGCGATGGAAGATCGAAGGATGTTTCTCCTTCATTGAGTTTGCCGGTGTAGATCAATTGTCCGTTGGAAGAATAGATCTCGATAGTTGAAATTTCCGTGATGCCGGTAACGTGCAGCTGCGTTTCATTTCCATTGACCGGGTTCGGATAAACAGAAAAGAAATTGTTCGATGCAGCAGCGGATGAACCTGTCGCGAGTGCGCAACTCGTGAGCATGCTGAATGCGTCCACCTTGCCATATCCCCACGTGTTGTCGGGAAGAGATGCGCCGGTGAATCCATCCTGGTGCGCGCAATATTCGACGGCGTTCTTGCAATCCTGCCACGTTGCATTCGGAAACATCTGCAGGTACAACGCAACGGATCCTGCAACGACCGGTGAAGAAGCGGAAGTTCCGCCATCCACCACGTGGAATCCGCCAACACCGACCGCACTCGGAAGAGCGGCGATGATGTTGGGAAGTTCGCTGATGTTGGTGCAGGAAATATCATTCGCGCCCGGTGCAGTGATGTCCGGTTTATTTCTTCCGTCGCGTGTTGGCCCAACTGAAGAATTCCACATGATCTCCCCGGCGACAACGGTCGTGTCGTGCTGCCACGTGTTGTTCACATCCATCCACACATCGCGGTTCACGTAATTTCCAACGGTGATCGTTTTATTCGAGCACTGGAAACTGCTGCACACGGTATGCGTCGTATCTGTTTGTTTGTAATAAACAATGTTCGGATAAACTCCGGAAGATGGAAGCGCATTCGTGTTCACATCAAAACTCCAGAGATGAAATGACCCGCTTCCGGTCATTTGCAAACTGTAATTGTAGCCGGTGAGTGAATCGGGCACGATGATGAACTCCATGCTGTAGGCGTTTCCCTGTGTGGATCCGTAACGGTGCACGATCGCCATGCGCTGACCTGAACTGTTACGGATCGTATCATCACTCAGGGTGAATAAATTATTCTGCATGTTGGTGAATGATGTTCTGCCGCGATCGACAAAGGCGACATCCTGCGTGCAACCGATCGCCATTTTTGCTCCATTGAAATTATTCGTGTCGGCCCAAACCTGCAGGTAAATGGATCCGCTTCCGGTGGAGAACCAGGTGAGATTGGTGTCGGACGAAAGTGTGTAACCGAGATGGATCGGAAGATTTCCTGCATTACCCGAGGCGCAGACAAATGAACGTCCACTTGTGCCGAGCATGGAATCGATCATCAGCGCTTCGGGATCCTGTCCGTCGTGCGAACCATAATAATCACCAACACTCGCGTTGATGACACAGGGACGACCGAGCGCCATTGCTTTATTGAAAATATATTCGGAGGCGTCGGCTACTGCTGAAGTGGAATTCTGGTAATTGAAATCGAGGCAGACCATGATAATGTTGGCGTTCGGTGCGCCGCCGCTGTAATCACGCGCGGTAGTTGACAAACCGTTTCCTGCAGCAATTCCGCTCACGTGCGTTCCGTGTCCCCAATACGTGAGATCATTTTCAGTGCACGAGCCCGCGTTGATCTGCGCGCTGTCCCATTCTGTTCCGTAGCCGAACGGAACGGGTGAAGGCCCTGTTGCCTGGTCGTTCTGATCCCAGATGTAGAGAATGCGTGTGTCGCCGTTCGCGTCTTTGAAATCAGGATGATTGAAATCAATTCCTGAATCGATGAGTCCGACGATGACATTATCTCCTTTGTACGCTTGTGTCAATGGAAAATTTCCGGCGTGGCATTCGTTCAGGCGTGTTTGCACTTTCATCGTGTCGTTCATTGTCTGCATGTGATGCGGAACTCCGCCGATCTGTTCGATGCCATCCTCTTTCGAAAATGAAACGAGTTCGCCGGCAGGAATGCAAACCGAGCAGATGTATCCTTCGTTATAAAGCAGCGTGCCGGAATGTTTTTTCGCCGCCTCTGCGATCTCCACGGGATTTCCTTTCACGAGTATGCGGATCTTCTGCGAAGCCGGGTATTGCGAAACTTTTTCGTAAAGCGACAGCGGAATTTTCCAGGATTGCTGTGCGGTGAGTTGGAAGAAGAGAAGGGAGAAAAAAAGTACAAAAGGGATTTTTTTCATGAGGTGGTGAATGAATACTAAAGTTACGCAAAGGGAACGAATTACGAATCTGCACGAATTTGCGGATCTCTTCCAGGGAAACTGAAGCTGGATTACCTGATCTATAAAACCAGTGATCCTGATAGTAGGGTAGATTCGTAATCCGTTCCCTTATATTTGTTTGATGAGGCAATGGATCCTTTTCCTGGTTCTTGTTTTTGCGGCAGCATTACACGCGCAAACAGATTCTGTCGCATACAATCCTGATTTTGTCTTCAAAGAAGGAATTTACCTCAATTACCAGCAATTCAGAACGAACGCCCCGGTCGCGCGCGCGAAGGTGCGCACACATCTCGACAGCACGCGCATGGATTATCTCAAACAATCGATGACGCAGAAAGTGATCACGTACATTGATTCGGCAGGTGCATTGCAGGAAGTGAATGTGATGAAGTTGTGGGGATTCTGCGAGAACAATGCGGTGTACATCAATTTCAATAACGATTTCAACCGCATCGTTGTGATGGGAAGCCTGTCACATTTCACCGCGAATTACACGTCGTACATGACCACCGATCCTACCAATCCCGGCGGATCGACGTATGGAACGCCGGTGCAATCGCAGCGCCAATATGTGCTGGACATCAAAACCGGCAACGTGGTGGATTTTGTGTTGCCGAATATGGAATTCCTTCTGAAACGCGATGATATTTTGTACAAGGAATTCATGGCGATGCGGAAAGGGAAGCGCAGGCAGATGATGTTTTTTTACCTTCGGAAATATAATGAGCGGAACGCATTATATATTTATCAATAAATCGAAACGATGCGGAAATTGTTTTTATTACCGGCTGTAACGCTGCTCTTCCTTCAAAGCTGCGCCACGCTTTACAATTCACTCACGCCTCATGTTCCCGCGTTCAGTGGAGGGAATCAGTTCGTGGCGACGGGCGCGCTTGGTTCGAAGGGAGCCGATGCTGCATTTTCCTATGCGCCGGTGAATCATTTTTATGCCGGTGCAAATGCCACGGGAATTTACATGAGTCAATACCGTTTTCATGCTGCAGCTGCCGGTCACGCAGGAATGTTTTTTCCGATCGGGAATAAAGTGCTCGACATACAGGGTGGATATGGATTCGGAAATGCAAGATGGGTGAACCAGGGCGGACGCGACGACCAGATCGATGATGCGGCTGGTGATTTCACTTTGGGATTCGGGCAGATCGCTCTCCAGGTCAGCCGGAAAGAACACAGTGCATTCGGATTCGGTGCGCGTTACACCGCGATCACATATCATTACACACGTGTGTACAGTATTGCCGGTGGATACCAGAATTATGATTACTGGCTGGCGAAACCTGCGCATTACGGAGAGAGCAGTGTTTTTTTCTATTACGATGAAGTGCACAATGAAAATCGCAGGGTGAGGCTGACTTTCGGTTTGAATATCACGCCGAAAATTCTTTCGTCCTGTCCCGAGACCGCATCACTTGGAATTTGTTTTTACGTTGGCGGGAAGAAGAATCTCACTTCGGGAAATTGATCGCGCAGGATCAGGGATCTTGATTTAAGTATTTTAATAAGCGCAATGGCTTCATCGGCGGATTCGAATTCCGGATTCGATTGATGCTGGGTGGCGGTTGGTAATCATTTCCCCGAATTTCTTTATATTCACTATTCAAACCTGCACCCATGAAGAAACTCATTCTTCTTTTTCTCATCTTTCCGTTCAGTGCCTTTGCTTGGAGCGGAAAAGATTCCACATCAAGTTCAGCTCGCCCTTTCCCGGTACACTTCAATTTTTATTTTGGAGAAGGCGCGTGCACGAAAGGGTTCTCGAATGAAGGAGTTGAATTGAGTGCTTCTTACCGGCATCTCGTTTTCACTTCCAGGTTCTACCGTTCACAAGGGTCTGGTCTTTATTTTTTCGAGGATGCAGTGACCGCGGGATGGAAAGCGGATCTGCCGCATCATTTTGGTCTGACGCTGAGTTCAGGTTACAGCGATCTTGCTTTTGAGAAACCATATCACTTTGGTTCACCGGAATTCGATCCGGCGAATTACAATAAAAGTTCCGGATGGATATCGGAAGCGAAGCTCGATCTTCCCTTTCGCCGACGAGATCATTCTCCTTCCGCATGGGGCGCATCGGCCTTGTATTACATGATCGTGAGCCCGGCGGATAATATCTGGGGTTATTCCATCGGATTGAATTTTGATCCGGTACTTGGCTGGGATAATCTGAAGCATCCGGTTAAAGAGCCAAGACATGTGAAACATTCTACGGATGTTCCGGCTGCATCAGGATACGTGGACAACGACCCGGTCCAAATGGAATGGCAAGGCGGTGTGGCGTTCACACGAAACAAACTGTACACCAACTGGGAAATTTCCGGGATCTACAGAAAGTATATTTTTTCATTCGCCACAAACCGTATTTGTCACATCGCTCCGACGATCCCTTATGAGAATGGCCGATTCAACCGTATCTCGCGTATCTCTTTTGGAAGAAGATGTATCGATGTCAAATCATTTTCGCTGGATGTTCTTGCGGGATATTCCACCATCGAACGGACTGATATGTACGCCTGGTTAGGAGCGCGGCCGCTGGATGGATTTTCTATTGGAGCGAAAACGAATTATATACACCAGTTCAAACATTGTGCTGCCGGAGCATCTGCGGGATACACTTTATATTATCCAACAGTGAATTCTGCTCCGCACAATCTCGGAACGTTTGCGCTGCTGTTCATTCCCGCAGGAGAAACAAGGACGTTGAAAGGTGAGCCGAAGAAGGAAACGCCATTTCATTTCGACATCAATGCGATGGTAGGAGAAGCCAACCACCGCGGGATCTTCGGAGGAACTGTGTTCTTCGAATATCGCGGAGCTGTTCTCGGAATACGCAGCACATTCACCGAACCCGGATGGAAAGGATCGATGTTTCATTACAATTTCTACAGGGAATATTCGCCGATGGCGGGTTACAGAATTCATTCGGGAAAAGCGTGGATCACGCTCGCCGGAGGATTCACGCAGGTTTATCTCGGCGATGAATTGCTCTATGCGGATCGTGATAATGTTTTTTCTCACCTGTTTGAAAGTCCGAATTGGTACAACGGAGCAACTGTTCAACTCGAAACCGCTTTCATCAGCCCGGTGCATCATGTGGGTTGGGGAATGACCGGATTTGTGATCTTCGATAAGTATTCCCCGGTTTATGGTTTTACCATGAATTTGAAATTGGGAAAACTGCATTGAGCGCAATGAGAAGACATGAATGTCCGCCTGTTCCGGCAACCTGATCTGTTCTATCACGTCTTCCCTGCAGATGAAGCAATTCCTGTTTTCTATTTTAGTTTTTCATACACTTTACCTGTATTCGGAAAAGAGCAGTGTGAAAAAATGCTATTCGGAAAAAGCTCCTGAATTTCCATTGGTGAATAGCCATTCGTCCGTCAAATTCGATTCGGATAGTCTTTACCTGGATGCTGATCTCGGGCTTGGTTATGGGGGCGGCCGTCTCATCTTCGATCACCAGCTACGGTTCGGATACGAACGTTTTGTGATCGGAACCCGTTACACAAGTTCATTCCGTAAAGACATCGGCTCCTATAATCCGGATCCGTGGGTGAAGCAAGATTATTACAGGAAACTGAAGGAACTTGCGGTGTATGGCGGATATCGTTTTTGGGAAAAATCTTCGAATGCATTGTCAATTGTCGCCGGGCCGGTGTGGCGAAATGATGAAGCGGGATATTGGTATTCGAAAGGAGCAGGCTCTGAGCCCTTCACCTGGTCAGGGATGATGAAAGATAAAAGCAGGAGTATCCGTAACCAGGGAGTGGCGTTCGGATTGGATTACCTGTACTCCGGTAGAGACCGGAGTGGTGGTATTGATGTTTCTCTTTTCCTTGATGTGTTTCAGCACAGTTCCTATTCAGGTGTAACCATCGACTACCGCTTCGGCGAACTCAGATGATCTACTGGAAGAATTCCAGGTTTCCAAATGGCAAGTGATGAAGGCATTTTGCTGCAGTGAACCGGCATAACCAGCCCCCATGCACCATGAAGTAGAGCTTTGCTCACTTCATGGTTGCAGGGGGAGCCCAGGTATTTTAAAGCACAGGTGATGCGCTCCTGATAACCAGCCACAGATTGCACAGATTATCACTGATTGTCACTCCTTAAAGCCGTGATGACCTGACTGCTTACCGCCTACTGCCTTCCGCTTACTAATTCGTACATTTGTCGCTCTCAAAAACACACACATGTCAGAAGGCAGGCAGATCATTTTTTCGATGGTGAATGTTTCAAAAATTCACCCTCCGCAGAAGCAGGTTCTCAAGGATATTTACCTCTCGTTCTATTACGGCGCCAAGATCGGCGTGATCGGTCTCAATGGTTCGGGAAAATCCTCGTTGCTCCGCATCATTGCCGGAGTAGACAAAGATTACATTGGTGAAGTTCATTTTTCGCCGGGCTATTCCATCGGATTTCTCGAGCAGGAACCGAAACTCGATGAAACGAAAACCGTGATGGACATTGTGAAAGAAGGTGTGCAGCCGATCATGAATGTGCTGCGCGAATTCGAAGAAGTCAACAACAAATTCGCGGATCCGGATGCCGACATGGACAAACTCATGGCGCGCCAGGCTGCGCTGCAGGAAAAAATAGATCAGCTCGACGCGTGGAATATCGAGAGCAAACTCGAACGCGCGATGGATGCGCTGCAGTGTCCCGAAGGCGATACACCGATCAACGTTTGTTCCGGTGGTGAACGCCGCCGTGTTGCATTGTGCAGATTGCTGCTGCAGCAACCCGACATTCTTCTCCTTGACGAGCCGACGAACCACCTGGATGCAGAATCTGTTCAGTGGCTGGAGAACCATTTGCAATCCTATCCGGGAACAATTATTTCCGTGACGCACGACAGGTATTTCCTCGACAACGTTGCAGGATGGATCCTTGAACTGGATCGCGGTGAAGGAATTCCGTGGAAAGGGAATTATTCCGAATGGCTCGACCAGAAATCAAAACGACTCGCGCAGGAAGAAAAAACAGAATCGAAGCGCAGGAAAAATCTTGAGCGCGAATTGGAGTGGGTGAGGAAAGGACCGAAAGGCCGTCAATCGAAATCAAAAGCGCGTCTGGCAAATTACGAGAAGATGCTGGGTGAAGATGTGAAAACGAAAGAAGAAAAACTCGAGCTCTTCATTCCGAATGGCCCGCGTCTGGGAAATGAAGTGATCGAAGCGATAGGCGTGAGCAAAGCGTTCAGCGATAAAGTGCTTTACGAGAATATGAATTTCAAATTGCCACCTGCAGGAATCGTTGGTATCATCGGTCCGAACGGTGCGGGAAAAACAACCTTGTTCCGGATGATCATGGGCGAAGAAAAACCGGACGCTGGCGAATTCAAAGTCGGCCCGACGGTGAAAGTCGCTTATGTCGACCAGGCACACGCGGATATCAATCCGGAGCATTCGATCTTCGAAGCGATCACCGGTGGAACGGAATATGTTGAACTCGCCGGACACAAGATCAATTCGAGAATGTACGTTGGCAAATTCAACTTCAACGGTGCTGACCAGGGAAAGAAAGTGAAAGTTCTTTCCGGTGGAGAAAGAAACCGTCTGCATCTCGCGCTCACTTTGCGTGGTGGTTCGAACGTGTTGCTGCTTGACGAGCCGACGAACGATATCGATGTGAACACGATGCGCGCGCTCGAAGAAGCGCTCGAGGATTTCGCAGGATGCGCGGTCATCATCTCGCACGACCGCTGGTTCCTCGACCGCGTGTGCACGCACATTCTCGCGTTCGAAGGAAATTCTTCCGTGTATTTCTTCGAAGGAAGTTATTCCGAATACGAGGAGAACAAGAAGAAACGTTTGGGTGAGACAGAGCCGAAGCGATTCAGGTATAAGAAGCTGGCAGTTTGAAACGGGAATGGAAGTAGGGGAGAATGGAAGTAGGGAAGAATTACGAATTGTACGAAAAACAAAAAGCAACACAAGCAACCAACCAACACAAGCAACCAACCAACATAAGCAACCCAGCAACATAAGCAACCAGGCAACCAAGCAACACAAGCAACCAACACAATCATGAAAAAACTCATTCTTCCCATCGCCATTTGCGCAACACTCTTCACGAGCTTCGCATTCACCGGCTCAGGTCCGTGCAACATCAATGATTATTTCGTCACCGGAACTTCTACCAAGACCGGAACTTACAAAGCGGACGGAACACTGACCGGAACAGAAACATCAACGGTTACTTCTGTTTCCACCAGCGGAGATTCTACGATCGCGGTGATTGCCACCAGTTACGTGGATGCAAAAAACAAAGATCAGAGTCATGACGGAAGCATACGCATGATCTGCCTGAACAATATGTTGCTGATGGATCTTGGCGGAATGATGTCTTCGATGATGGGATCACAGGGAAAGGATATGAAGATCGTGATGAAAGGCGGAATTGTTCCTTACAAAACATCTTACACGGCCGGAGAAAAACTCGACGACATCAACATGACAATGGAGATGTACAACGGCACCGCGCTTTTCGCGACGAGTGATATTCATATCACCAACCGTGTTGTCGATGCGATCGAAGATCACACGACGCCCGCCGGAACGTTCAATTGTTACAAGATCAGCAGCACGAACAGTGTGGTGATGCACATGGGAGCAATGAACATGCCGCAGAAAGCTTCAAAGAGTGTAGAATGGTATTCGCCAAAAGCGGGAATGGTCCGCAGCGAGGCGTACAAAGACGGCAATCTTTTTTCATACAACGAATTGTTGTCGTTTACAAAACCGTAACGATTGCATTCTCTTTTCATAGCCCACCGATTAATCGGTGGGCTATGAAAAGAAAGGAATTGAAAAATTATATGGCAAATAAACCATCCATCCCCAAAGGCACAAGAGATTTTTCACCCGAAGAAATGGTGAAACGCAATTTCATTTTCGATACCATCCGTTCTGTTTTCAAAAAATACGGTTACCAGCAGATCGAGACGCCGGCGATGGAGAATTTAGAAACCTTAATGGGAAAATATGGAGAAGAGGGAGATAAACTTATTTTCAAAATAAGGAGTAATAAAAGTTTACGAGCGAAATTGGGAGAGGAGAAGTCGAAAAAACTCGATGAAATCTATCCATATTGGATTCCTCAGAATTCAGATAAAGCTCTTCGCTACGATTTAACCGTTCCATTTGCACGATTTGTTGTGCAACATCAATCAAAGCTTTTCTTTCCTTTTAAGAGATATCAAATTCAACCAGTTTGGCGAGGTGATAACCCTCAGTTTGGACGTTATCGTGAATTCTTTCAATGCGACGCTGATGTGATTGGTAGTAAATCTCTACTCAATGAGATTGAATTGGTACAAATGATTGATGAAGTTTTTACTGATTTAAAAGTTCCGGTTGTTGTGAAAATCAACAATCGAAAAATTCTAGCAGGAATTGCGGAGGCAATTGGGGCGCCCGATAAAATGATAGATATTGCTATTGCAATTGATAAGTACGATAAGATTGGTGGAGATGGAGTGAAGGATGAGTTAGGGCAAAAAGGTCTTTCTGTAGACCAAATAAGGGATTTATATGAAATAATTTTAGCCGCAAATAATAGAGTAATATTCGGTGGAGAAGCCCAAAAAGGAGATTTGAATCTTAACAAGCTTAATTTCTTGGCATCTGGCTCTAATGTTCGAAGTAATGAAATTCTTCAGAAGGGCATTGAAGAGTCTAAGTTTTTATTTGATACGTTGAAAGGACTTGGGCTTCAAAATGTTTTACTTGAATTCGATCTTACTCTTGCTCGAGGATTAAACTATTATACTGGAGCAATTTTTGAAGTTAAAGTGGATCGGACTCAGTGTAAATCTGAATTCACTTCTTCCATCTGCGGTGGCGGTCGCTACGATGATCTCACCGGAATCTTCGGTCTGCCGAATGTTTCAGGAGTCGGAATTTCATTCGGCATCGACAGAATTTTTGATGTGCTGAATGAAGTCGGTTATCCGGTCGACATGAGTGCTGCGGGAACGCGATTGCTCTTCATCAACAAAGGCGGGAAGAGTGAAAGCATTTCTCTTCAACTGCTGAAGAAGATCCGTGAACAGAATATCGCTGCCGAAATTTATCCCGACAATGTGAAATGGGAGAAGCAGGCGAAATATGTGGATGCGAAGAAGATCCCATTCACCGCGACCGTTGATGAAAATACTTACGACACCGACCAAAAGATCGCATTGAAATTCCAGGAGAATGGAAAATGGAATGCATTGAGTCTGACGATCGATGAATTAATCAATAAAATCTCCGCGTAACCTCTTGTGCAAAGCGCCGGAGCCTGCTCCGAGCATGACGAGGAGCGGCAAAAATATGGCTCACTACGAACTCTGTCCAACCAAACCACTTTCCCTCGAAGTAATTCGAAAACTGCTCCATGATCTCCCTGAACTGAAACTTTCGGCTGAAGCAGAACGCCGCGTGAAATTCTCACACGATCGTTTGCATAAGATCATCGCCGACGCGAAACATCCGATCTACGGCGTGA
>DATJEX010000323.1:0-17782 GCA_035496135.1 Bacteroidia bacterium | reverse complement strand
CTTGCAAAAGCCGGGAAATTCAACATCAGCTGACCGCACCTTTCAGAACGCTGATACGCCTCACTTCATTATATTTGTTAATCTTATTCAGCAACCCATTATGAAAAGAATTTTCTCCCTTGCCGTCCTGTTTTTTTCCGTTTTGTGCGGAACGGCTTACTCCCAGAGCGTCATCGATAAAAGCGGCGACGAAGTAAAACTCTTCAATGCACTGCAGGCCTTCAATGGAGGAGATTATGTAAAAGCAGTAAACCTCTATAAGGAAGTTCTTGCCGACCGGCCGAATGACGCCGCGATCATCACGCATATCGGGGAATGCTATTACTACATGGCAGAACCTGATAAAGCGATGGAACAATTCACCGCTGCAAAAGCCATCAACGAAAATGCTACTCCGCAACTCCGTTTTCTCATCGGACGTGTTTACCAGGACAAAGGAAAACTGGATGATGCGATGACGGAATATTCCGCCGCGCGTGCAGCTAATGCCGCGAATCCGGATATGCTGAAAGACATTGAATATTATTTCGCGCAATGCCAGACCGCCAAAGCGATGATGGCAACACCAAAACCTGTGACGGTGGTGAATCTTGGAACAGCGGTCAACAGTCCTTACGACGATAAACGTCCTTCCATCACTTCCGATCTCAAAACAATGATCTTCACTTCACGTCGTCCCGATGGAAAGAATGCCAACCAGGATAACCAGGGTGATGGCGGATATTTCGAGGACATTTACGAATGCGTATGGGATTCTGCAAAAGCAACCTGGGGTGAAGCAGATCTTGTCCGTGGAGCGGTGAATACAGAAGGACACGATGCGAATTGTTCTATTTCTCCCGACGGAAAACAAATGTTCATTTATGTGAACAGTGAAGAAGCCGGTGGCGCTGGTGACATCTATGTTGCCAAAAGATCTTCCTCCGGAAAATGGGGAACTCCGAAGAACATGGGCAAAGGGATCAACACTTCTTATTTTGAAGATGGTGCTGTGCTTTCTCCCGATGGAAATACACTTTATTTCATGAGCGAACGCGGACTCGATCTTCCGTGGAAAGGCCAGAAAGGTTATGGCCATTCGGATATCTGGATGTGCAAAAAAGTGGACAAGAACAACTGGAGCGATCCGGTGAATCTCGGACCGATGATCAATACGGAATATGATGAAGGCGGAATTTTCCCTGCGGCTGATGGTAAAACACTTTACTTCTGTTCCAACGGACACAACAGCATGGGCGGTTATGATATTTTCATGACGAAATGGGAAAACAACGCGTGGACAGAACCAGTGAACATGGGATACCCGATCAACACGGTTTCCAATGAGCGCATGTTCCTTCTTTCTTCTGATGGAAAAATGGCTTACATCGACAGCGACCGTGACGGCGGACTTGGTGATCGCGACATCTGGAGTATTGACATGACCCCGATGTTACCGAAGCCACATACCGGCCCGTACATGTCATTGCTCACCGGTTCTGTTTTCAACCAGGACGGAAAACCTGTCCAGGCCACGCTTGACTTTTACGATGCAAACGGAACCAAAGTAAACTCTGTTACTTCAAGTGATGCCGGCAATTACCAGATCTCACTCGAAGGAGACAAAACATATGAGATCCGCATCGAAGTTTCCGGAATGAAAGCAGTGAAAGAATCCGTAACACTTCCGGCCGACAAAGACGGTGCGACGTTTGAAATGGTGAAACATTTCATTCTCTATAAGGAATAAATTTTATACACCAATAAAAGAAACCGCGGGAGACTGCGGTTTTTTTATCCTATTAATGAAGCATTTTCTGTGTCCCCTTGTTGTGATCTTCCTTGCCGGTTCCTGCCGGTATTCCATTCCGCTGATCAAGATCAAAAAAACTACAAGCGTTTCCCTCGACAGCGGGACCATTTCAAATCAATGGCAATTCTACTATCCTTCCCTCACTGCACATGGACTGTTCGGATATTGTTCTGTCCATATCTATCACGGAAATAATTACAGGATCGATTCCAGCTGCGTTATGAAAATGAATACACTTATCATCCCCGGGAGTCCAAGAACTTTCATCCGGAAAAAAGCGTATGACACATCGGGAAACCTGGTCCGCGAAGTATCAACTATCGAAGTGGTGCGCAAGAACACAGACGGACATTTCAAGATCATCACCAGGGAAAAAAACGCAGATGGGAAATGGATAAAAACCATTACCAGGGGCGCCACCAAACCGCGCTTTATTTACAGGATCGTAAGCTGAAATTATTTTTGGTGTAAAAAGTACCCTATGAAAAAACTGCTTCCTGCTTTCTTCCTCGCTTTTACTTGTCCCGTTCTTCACGCACAAACTGATTCTGTAAGCGAAACAGTGTCCGGGAATATTACGATCACCAATTATTATTTCGCCGGCACCTCGACACTCAGGAAGTCTGAAAAAGAAAAGACCGTTTATAAAGTGCATCATTTCCGTCCTTCAAAAGGAGATACCCGGAAGACGATCATCCATTCACACCACACACAGTGGTTCCCGGATGGGAAATGCGAATGGGAAAATCACTATTGCAGCAGGGATAATGGAAAACGGATCAAAGGACATTCGAAAGAAATGGAATGGGATTCGACAGGAAAAAAACTCACATGTGTTTTCTCACGAGAGCGAACCCATAACCGCTTAGCCGGATTCGATGGACCACAACCTACTTTGCATACTGTTGAATGGGAATTCCGACGGGACGGAAGGTTCGTCATTTCGCGTCATGCTTCATCACAGGGCAATCGCGATTAAGTTGTATCTTTTTAGCCCAGAAATTTCCAGGTGAAACAATCCCTTTTTTTACCAATTTCATTTTGCCTCCTCGTATTCGCGCCATCGTGCATGTATAATATGCCTGTTGTCCGGTTCAAATGGAAATCGCGTTGTCACATTCAAACGAATGGAACTGTCCGGGAAGATCACCAGGCTTATTGGTATCCACGCATCAGCCGCTATGGAATCCTGGGCTACGCCACCAAAACCACTTACCAGGATTCTGGTTCCAATCACGCCGACTCCGTGTTCATTACCAGGATGTCGGCATTGGTTTTTGATGGTTATGTGACCGAACACAACAAAAAAATTCTGTTCAGCGACAAAGGTTATAAGACGGTGAAAGTAAAGACCCGATCGAGAATGCGCGGCTGGGGTCCGGGAAAAGAAAAAGTGGTAACGATCATGTATTTCCCGATACACCGCCAGCGAACCGTAGTAAGAAGTAAAACATGATCATCCATTCCATTCATTTGAAAAAGATCCTTGCCTTCTTTTTTGTCCCGTCATTCATCGCGTGCAATTCACCGAAGAATTCAGTAGATAATTCCGTTTCATCCGGAACGGGCAATTCCGGTGTTGTCAGTTCTGATACGGTCAAACAAAAGATCGATGGAAAAATGATGTGGCGTTGTTACGACGCGAATGGAACATTGCACATGAATGACGAACTCGCTGAATTTTTCAGGGAATGGAGAGCTGACAGCTCAGCTCTTTCTTCGGAATTCAGGAAAATACATTGCGAACCGCTGAACATGAAAGCGAACATTCTCACCGGGATGAGAAAAACGGACATTGAAAAATACATGGGAAAACCTAACCAACACCATGAGTCGTCCGATGGAAGCAGCACGTTCTCCTATAATGTGGAATCAGGATGTTACAATCCGGAATTTGATTGCTGCTGGCTGGAAATTTTCTTCGACAAAAATGGAATGGTGACGGAAACGATCGAGTCGTGCACGTGAGAATGCGTCATCATTAACCATTAACTATTAGCCATTAGCTAAAGCTCTTTCTTCAGCTCCAGCAGAAATTTCTTCACTTCCTCCAGCGACTTCACCATCTCCACGTGATCATGCACGACTTCTTTTCCCTTCTTCAGTTTTTCCTTCGCACCCTGTAACGTATATCCGCGCTCTTTCACGAGATGATAGATCGCGCGGAAATTCTCAATATCCGCTTTCGAGAACATGCGGTCTCCTTTGCTGTTCTTCTTCGGCTTCATGAAATCGAATTCCTTTTCCCAGAACCGGATGAGCGACGCGTTCACCTTGAACATATCGGCCACTTCGCTGATGCTGTGATAAAGTTTTTCGGTTTCTTTTTCCTTGTAAGGCATTTGAATGCAGAATTGAGAATGGAGAATTGAGAATTGAAAGTGGTCTGGTGCGCTTAGGAACTAAGAATACTAATGTAAAGACTTTTTATCTTTTATCCGACTCCTACATTCTCCATTCTCCATTCTCAATTCTCAATTCTAATCGAAAGCCATTCCCGATTCGCTCGCGAGTTTCGCCAACAGCGCGTATTGCTCAGGCGTGAGATCGTTGTAATAATAATTCACAGGATTCATCAGCTCTCCGTTCTTGTGCACTTCGTAGTGACAATGCGGCGCAGTGGACAAACCGGTACTGCCGACAAATCCGATGACCTGTCCGCGTTTCACATGATCACCTTCTTTGCAATTCAGTTTGCTCATGTGTCCGTACAGCGTTTCATAACCGAATCCGTGATCGATCACCACGTGCCAGCCATATCCCTGTGATTTATCGTCCGCTGCAGCGACAATTCCGTCTCCGGTCGCGTAAATTTCTGTTCCCTGCGGTGCAGCGAAATCCATTCCCGGATGGAATTCCGAAGTGTGATAGATCGGGTGAATTCTCCAGCCGAATCCGCCGGGCTGATGACGAAGATCCTTATTCTGAATTGGCATAATGGCCGGAATGCACGCAAGAAATTTTTCTTTTCCTTTCGCGATCTTGATGATGTCATCATATGATTTCGACTGGATGTACATCTGCTTCTGCAACCGATCCACTTTCCCGGTGAGCATTTCCATCAACTGGGTGCTGTTGTAACCTTCGAGCTCGGCATACCGATCGGCACTTCCGTAACCGGCTTTCCTGATCTCATCCGGAATGGAATCCATTTCACAGATCGCGCGGTAAATGCCGTTATCACGACTCGCAAGATCATCCATCACATTACTCATCTGGTCGACGCGCTTCGAAAGGATCGCGTATTGTGATTTCATCTTATCAAGATCCCGTCGCATCTGTCTCGCTTTCGGTGAATCAAAATACCGGAAAGCGATGACAACCGCAACAACACCAATGGTAGAAGCCGTGAACAGGAACGACAGCACGCGGAAGATCCTCGTTGCGATCGGCGTCACTGCCTTCTCGTAACTGAGAGTTTTCGTGTTGTATTTGTATCTGATCTTGGACAAAACGGGAGCTGATTACTGATGTTACAGAAATACAGATTACAGGTTCACGAATATACGAATCGTTATTGGAGGAATTGTCTTAAAAAAAGCCTATTCTGCCAATCAAATCTGCCGATCTGTTTCATTCGTAATTCGCATATCCGTACGATCAGTAATTCGCTCCCAAGTGCTAACTTTGTGCCTTCTAATTCCCATTATGAACGCTAAGGAAATACGACGCACTTTTTTAGAATTTTTCAGGTCGAAAGGACACGAAATTGTTCCATCAGCCCCGATGGTGGTGAAGAACGACCCAACGCTGATGTTCATCAACTCCGGAATGGCGCCGTTCAAAGACTGGTTCCTCGGAAATGCACCGATCAAATGGAAACGTGTTGCCGATACGCAGAAATGCCTGCGCGTCTCCGGAAAACATAATGATCTCGAAGAAGTTGGTGTGGACACGTATCACCATACCATGTTCGAGATGCTGGGCAACTGGAGTTTTGGTGATTATTTCAAGAAAGAAGCGATCGAATGGAGCTGGGAGTTGCTGACAGAAGTTTACAAATTGCCCAAAGACCGATTGTACGTTACCGTATTCGAGGGAAGTGCAGAAGATAAATTAGCATTCGACCAGGAGGCTTACGATTGCTGGAAAAAATATATTCCGGAAGACAGAATCCTGAGAGGAAACAAGAAAGATAATTTCTGGGAGATGGGCGATACCGGTCCGTGTGGACCGTGTTCAGAAATTCATGTGGATTGCAGGAATGATGAAGAAAGAAAAAAAGTGAATGGTGCAACGCTCGTGAATAATGATCATCCGCAAGTGATCGAGATCTGGAACAACGTGTTCATGGAATTCAACCGCAAAGCGGATGGATCACTCGAGAAACTTCCTGCACAACACGTGGACACGGGAATGGGTTTCGAAAGACTCGTGCGTGTGCTGCAGGGAAAACAATCGAATTACGACACCGATGTTTTTCAGCCGATCATCAGCACAATTGAAAAACTGACGAACAGAAAATATTCAGGGACTGATTCCAAACAGGATATTGCTATTCGTGTTCTTTCCGATCACATCCGCACGATCTCTTTCGCCATTGCCGACGGGCAACTTCCATCCAATACAGGTGCCGGCTATGTGATCCGCAGAATTCTCCGTCGTGCTGCACGCTATTATTATTCTTTCCTCGGAACGAAAGAACCGTTGCTCTGCAGGCTTGTGGACACACTCGCCGCTGAGATGGGAGAATTCTTTCCCGAACTGAATAAACAGAAAACGCTGATCACTTCCGTCATCGAGGAGGAAGAACGTTCTTTCCTTAGAACATTGGCTTCCGGCATCAATCGTTTTGAAGAATACACGAAGAAAAATTCCAAAAAAACCATTGACGGATTCTTCGCATTTGAATTGTTCGACACCTATGGCTTCCCGATCGACCTCACGCAATTGCTCGCGCGGGAATTGAACGTTGCGGTCGATATGGAAGGATTCAACAAACATCTGAAAGAACAGAAGGACCGTTCACGCGCTGCAACAGCAATTGACACGGACGATTGGGTGGAATTGGTGAAAGATGGCAAGACAGAATTTGTCGGGTACAGGCAAACAGAGAGTGATTCAAAAATTCTCCGTTACCGCAGAATAAAAGCGAAAGGAAAAACTTCTTACCAGGTCGTTCTTGACAAAACACCATTCTACGCAGAGAGCGGCGGACAGGTCGGCGATACAGGTGTGCTGGAATCCGCCAATGAAAAAATAAACGTGATCGACACCAAAAAAGAAAATGGTGTGATCATGCATTTCACCGAAAAACTTCCGGAAGATCTTACCAAAACATTTCATGCGCGTGTGAATTCTTCCAAAAGAATTTTCACCGAGAATAATCACAGTGCCACTCACCTCCTCCATGCTGCTTTGAGAAAAGTTCTCGGAACACACGTCGAGCAGAAAGGTTCACTGGTGAATGAAGATTACCTCCGTTTCGACTTTTCCCATTTCCAGAAAGTGACGGAAGAAGAGATTGCGGAGATCGAGAAGATTGTGAATGAAAAGATCCGTGAGAATATTTCTTCCGACATCAAAGAAATGCCGATCGATGAGGCGCGTAAACTCGGAGCGATGGCTTTGTTCGGAGAAAAATATGGTGATGTTGTGCGTGTAGTGACATTCGACAAAAATTATTCCATTGAATTGTGCGGAGGAACACATGTTCCGGCAACTGGACAGATCGGGCTGCTGAAGATCACGAGCGAAGGTGCGATCGCTGCGGGTGTACGCAGGATCGAAGCAATCACTTCGGCCAAAGCGGAGAATTTTCTCAATGAAAAAGTGAAAACACTCGGCGAGATCAGCGAATTGCTGAAAAATCCGAAAGACGTTGTAAAATCCGTTCAGCAACTGGTGGATGAAAAGTCGGCGCTGGAAAAACAGCTCGAAGGATTCATCCGCGAAAAAGCGAAAGGGATCAAAACAGAACTCATCGCTAAAGTTGAAAAAGTGAATGGTGTGAATTTCATTTCGGCCAAAGTAGAATTGAATTCAGCCGATGCGATCAAAGACCTGGCGTACGAGATCCGGCAGCAGGTCGATAGTTTATTCCTAGTGATCGGTGCCGAAGTGAACGGAAAAGCATCATTGACCTTAATGCTTTCCGATTCGCTCGTGAAAGACAAGAATATGGATGCCGGAAAAATAATCCGCGAACTCGCCAAAGAAATTCAGGGCGGTGGCGGCGGACAACCTTTCTTCGCGACAAGTGGAGGAAGTAATGTGAGTGGAATCGGGAAGGCCCTGGAAAAGGCAAAAACATTTTTATAGTCACGGATTAGCGCCTATTAGCACGGATTCAGATGAATGAAATTGAAAATGAAAGTCAATGGATGGTTGCAGAAGATCAACCTAAATATTCCAATGATTTTTTGAGCAACCCAGATCTTCTTTACAAACTCATTGGAATTTGCATGGAGGTTCATCGTGAATTAGGAAGAGGATTATCTGAAGTGCTGTACAAGGATGCTATCGAGCAGGAATTCAAATGGAAGGGCATAACTTATGAGCGGGAGAAGAAATTCACTGTGGATTATAAAGGAATAACGCTGCCTCATTATTATTTCGCTGATTTTGTTGTAGGAAATGAGATCATTCTGGAGCTCAAGGCTCAACAGAATGTCATTGAAAATCATTACGGGCAAGTGATCAATTATCTCGCGATCTCAAAATGCCCACTTGGACTTCTGGTCAATTTTGCAGAAAGATCATTACAATACAAAAGAATAATCCTTACTCCCTAATCCGCGCTAATGCGTGCTAATCCGCGACTATGAAACCTGCTTATTTAATCAACGGCATCCGCACCCCGATCGGAAATTTCGGCGGAACACTTTCAACAGTTCGCACCGACGACATGGCGGCTTTCGTCATTGCGGAACTGGTGAAGAGAAACCCTTCTGTCGATCCTTCAATGATCAACGATGTCATTCTCGGTTGCGCGAACCAGGCCGGAGATGATAACCGCAACGTGGCACGAATGGCTTTGCTGCTTGCAGGACTTCCCGTGAATGTTCCGGGTGAGACCGTGAATCGTCTTTGCGCTTCCGGGCTTTCCGCTTCCATCGCGGGAGCAAGAGCAATTCAATGCGGTGATGCCGATCTTATCATTTCAGGAGGAGTTGAAAACATGACGCGTGGCCCGTGGATTATTTCGAAGACCTCTACTCCATTCGGCCGCGACGCGCAGATGTTCGATTCCAGTTTCGGATGGCGATTCGTCAATCCGAAGATGAAAGAAAAATTCGGTGTCGAATCAATGGGCGAAACAGCAGAGAATCTCGCGATGCGCGATAAGATCTCACGTGAAGACCAGGACAAATTCTCGCTGTGGTCGCAACAGAAAGCGACGAAGGCAAGAGACAACGGAAGACTCGCAAAAGAGATCGCGCCGATCGCTATTCCCCAGAAAAAAGGAGATGCGTTGAGTTTTGCCCATGTCGAATTCATCAAATCAAATTCTTCATTGGAAGTTCTCGCGAAACTGAAACCATCTTTCAACAAAGAAGGAACAGTGACGGCCGGCAACGCTTCCGGACTGAATGACGGAGCAGCGGCATTGCTTCTGGCATCGGAAGATGGAATGAAAAAAAATAATCTCAAGCCGCTCGCACGATTTGTTTCCATGGGCGTTATCGGTGTTGAGCCCCGCATCATGGGCATTGGCCCGGTGGAAGCAAGCAACATTGCTTTGAAAAAAGCGGGACTGAAATGGAATGATATCGACATCATTGAACTGAACGAAGCTTTCGCCGCGCAATCGCTCGCCTGCACACGCTCGTGGGGACTTGCGGACAATGATCCGCGCATCAATCCGAACGGTGGCGCGATCGCGATCGGCCACCCGCTCGGCATGAGTGGCGCGCGTATTCTCAACTCCGCTGCAATAGAATTGCACGAGCAGAATAAAAAATACGCGCTGGTGACGATGTGTATCGGTGTCGGACAGGGTTATGCTGTCGTGATCGAGAAGTGCTGAAGGCAAAAAATATAAAATGAAAAAATCCGGGAACTGTTCTGATCGCTTCACGAAAAAAGCATAGAAGAACAACACAGCCGGCTGGAGTCGGAATTCCTCCAATGGATGGGCGACCTGGAGCAGGCAGATGATGTATGTGTACCCGGGCTACGTGTATAATTTTGGTAGTGTCTCACTTTTCGTGGTGTCGTGGTGTTATACCCGACACAGGCTTGAGCGCTGGCGGATGCAAAGAGAGACACTACCATAATTTTCCATCCTGTGTATTATCGGCAACAATTCCTATCTTGGTGTTCCCCTCACCAATCATTGCCGCTTGTTCCGAATCCCGAAAATAAAGATCCTTTTCCTGCTCTTGTTTCTGGCGGCGTTCATCCCGGTCATTCACGCACAGGACACGATCACCTTAACGAACGGAACAACTTCCATCCCAATTGGATTTCACAGCCAGTATTACCGCGATTACACCGAATCGATCGGACTGGATACCGCGAAGAAATATTACCAGGAAGGAAAATTCATCAAAACAAATAAGGAAGCTCCGAATTTCGGCATCACGGCTTCCTCCTTCTGGTTCCGTTTCACGGTCATCAGTACGGTTCAGCGCCAATGGTTCCTCGCCTTCGACAAATCAAGACAGGACACGATCGAGATCTTCTGCGAAGTGGATGGCAATACGTTCCTGCTCGACAGAGGCGGCGAAGCCTTTGCGTTCGATAAAAAAGACATCCCGATCTCGCATCCCCTTTTCAATCTTTTCACACCGAGTGGAAAATATGTCACGTATTATATTCATTGCGTTGGAAGAGAGACGGCGGAATTCCCGATGCGTATCATTTCCCCGAATGCGGTGATCGAGAAGAATCATTACCTCGACCTGATCGACGGAGCTTACATGGGCTTCATCATTCTTATTTTTCTGTATAACCTGCTGATCTATTTTTCGACAAAAGACCGCGTCTATCTTCTTTACATCTGTTACGTACTGGTGACCGGCCTCATGATCCTTCAGTTCAAAGGACTCGGTTATGAATTGATCTGGAGAAAATACCCTTCGGCAAATGCTTACCCGACTTTATTCCCGGCGCTCGCGCTCATTTTCGGTGCGCTCTTCACGCTGAATTTTCTCGACGCGGCAAAGTACGTTCCCAAAATGCGGAAAGTACTTTACTTCTTCATGACTGTCGCTGTCACTTCATTCGTCATCAACCTGCTCGGGCATATGCGCATCGCGCAGAACATCGTGCAGGGAAATTCATTCGCCGCGGCGATCTTCATGCTCGTCATGGGAATTGTTGTTTACCGGAAAGGATATTCGCCGGCGAAATTCTACCTGCTTTCCTGGTCATTCTTTCTTATATGCGTCGTCATTTATCTTCTGAAAGACATTACCATTCTTCCGTACAACCAATTCACGAGTAACGCGATCCAGGTTGGTTCCGCTTTTGAGGTGGTGATGCTTTCGCTCGCGCTGGGTGACCGCATCCGCATTTATCGCGAAGAGAACAAACATGCGCTGGAAGAAAATGAACGCCTCGTGCGTGAACAGAACAAGATGCTGGAGCTGAAAGTAGAGGAACGCACTTCGCAATTGCAGGAAACGATCGGTTCGCTCAACGTACAGAAAAAGATCGTGGAAGAACAGAACAAGGACATCCTCGACAGTATTCATTATGCGAAAAGAATCCAGAACGCGATCCTTCCGCCACTGGAACTCATCAAGGAAGATCTTCCCGGTTCATTCATTTTTTACCGGCCGAAAGATATTGTCAGCGGGGATTTCTACTGGTTTCACCGGCTTGAAGGTGATAAAATACTTTTTGCTGTTTGCGATTGCACAGGCCACGGTGTTCCCGGTGCATTTATGACGGTGATCGCGGATACAGCGCTCAACCAGGTGGTGAATGAATACGGGATCTTCTCTCCTGCCGGCATCCTGCAGACGATCGATCACATGCTGAACAAAACATTGCGCAACGAACAGTCCGCTGATTCCATTTATGACGGAATGGACATCGCGATCTGCCTGATCGATAAGAAGAACAGAACGGTGACGTTCTCCGGGGCGATGCGTCCGCTCATCATTTCATCTGCAAGTGGTATTGAAGAGATCCGCGCGAACCGTTTCAGCATCGGAGGCGCTGGTGGAGAAAAGATATTCACGGAAACAACCGTGAATGGTGGCGACGGAAAATATTTCTACCTCTTCACGGATGGATATTCTGATCAGTTCGGTGGACCGCGGAATAAAAAATTCGGAAAGAAAAAATTGCTGGAATGCATCCACGCCCAGCACCCTGTTCACATCACGGAACAGGAATCATTTTTCTCATCAAACATCGAAGAGTGGCGTAAAGGATTCGTGCAGACGGATGACATGCTGCTGGTTGGATTTGAATTGTAGAAAAAGCCGCACACAGATCTCACGGATCTTCACAGATTGCTATTCGTTCAAAGAGCTGTTTTTCAAAACTCACAATCCACAGCTCATCCAAAATTATTTTCGCCTGATTTTGAAATTCAAATATTTTATTACTTTCGCAGCCTTATTAATTTTTATATGAACGATTCAATACGATTATTTTATGACAGAAAACGATCTTTCTTATGCGATCCGCGGAGCGGCATTTAAGGTTTACAATGAGCTTGGGCCTGGTCTTCTGGAATCAATTTATGAAGCAGCTTTGAAATACGAGCTTCAACAATTAGGAATACGAGTGGAATCTCAACTTCCTATTCCTGTTGAATATAAAGAAGTGAGACTTGAACTTGGCTTCAGATTAGACCTCCTGGTGGGAGAAAAAGTAATTGTTGAGATCAAATCCGTTGAAACGATATCACCCGTTCACTATAAGATTCTGCTTTCTTATTTGAGGTTGGCCAATAAAAAGCTTGGGTTACTGATCAATTTCAGTTCAGATAATCTTGCTGGCGATATTAAACGGATCATTAATGGCAAACTTTGAATTCAATTCATTTTTCAATGAATCTGTGAAAATCTGTGTGATCTGTGTGACCCGGAATATCTGAGTGCGCCGTCATTCTGTTTAGCCTCATTTTGTATTCGCCCATCTACTCTTTACATTTACGGGAAGTACAATGGCATACGTTTATCTCCATGATTTCCGCAATGAACTCGACGAATCGATCCTCGAGCGGGGCTACTATTATTTCAAAAACGACTGGCTCAAAAAGATCACGGAGATCATGCCCGGATGTTTTGAAGCGGTGATCGAAGAGGTGAATCCGCATGCGGTAACGTACACACTCGCGGATGACGGAAAAATTTCCAATGTCTTCTGCACGTGCGGTGATAAAGAACATATTTACTGCAGGCACCTGGCCACTGTTCTTTTTCATTATGAATTCCTCGCCAGTGGAGAAAATCGCCCGGCGACCATGGAGGACATGGAACGATAAAGGAAAAATTTTGTTCCGATTGAAACGATTTTGCTATCTTAACGTATTCATGTACAATATCCCCCTCAACTAATACTGACCTACCTTGAAACGCGCTGCTACCCTGCTCCTTTTTGCGATCCTCTCTAATCTGCAATTGAAAAGCCAATTGCTTTGCGTGAATTGCTACGATCAGAATGACTCCATCAGTTCAGGAGTGCATAACCTGATCCAGAATGGAAGTTTCGAAATGACCACCTGCTCTTCCGGCGGCTATTATTGCCCCAACTCTTCAGGGTATGTCTGTGATATCTCCAACTGGACCTGTTCCGGCGGAGGACCGTGGACCTATGCTGCGATCTACAATAATTCGATCATGGCTGTGGTAGCCGGAAATAATTCTGCTTACATGGGAAATTATTTCTGCAATGCCTGTTCCAATACCGCGAACGACACTGCCTGTTTCACCAACAATGGAAATGATTGCATGCTCGACAGTCTTCCTGCCGGATTTCCCAACAACACATCGGATTACGGAGGAGCAACAGGCGTGAAACTTTCGCAGACGGTGAGCAATCTTGTCCCGGGTGATTGTTATGTACTCGAATTCTGGGGCGGCGGTGAAGATGGTGGAGGATTTTTCAGCGGTCACGGCGTTTTCGGAGTAGATGTCGGTTTCGGGAATATGCTCCTTCGCTGCAAACCGACCGATCCGAACTCTGCATTCGTCGGTACACGTTACATCATTGAATTCATTGCAACATCCACTTCGCACACCATCACGTTCACCAACTGGGGCCATGTGTGCAGCAGCTGCACCGAACTTGTGCTGGATGACGTAAAACTCTACACGCTTGGCGAACTTTCTTCTACCGCCATTAATTGCAGCACTAATTGCCAGAGCGCTCCGCCGCCAGAACCTGTTTGTGATATCAAGAATGTGATCGTTCCGAACGTGTTCACTCCGAATGGCGACAACACGAACGACAGTCTCACTGTTCAATACGCCTGCTCTGTCGACCTGACGGTTTACAATCGCTGGGGACAGAAAGTATTTTCTTCGAACGGGACACACATCTCGTGGGACGGCCGTTTCAATAATAATCCTGTTTCAGAAGGTGTCTATTATTATACGCTCGAGTTGAACGGCACTTCGAAAAAAGGATTCGTCCAGGTGATCCGCTAACGGATCTTCCCGTTTTTCTCATGCCGGTTCTTCGTAATTTCGATTCATGATCTACGAATTCAACGGATATAAACCGGTCGTTCACGAATCTTCATTTGTGCATCCGCAGGCGGCGGTGACCGGCAATGTCATCATCGGTAAGAATGTTTACATCGGTCCTGGTGCGGCCATTCGCGGCGACTGGGGCGAGATCATCATTGAAGATGGTTGTAACGTGCAGGAGAATTGCACGATCCACATGTTTCCCGGAACAACAGTATTACTGAAGGAAGGCGCGCACATCGGCCATGGTGCGATCATTCACGGCGCGACGATCGGAAAGAATTGTCTCGTGGGAATGAACGCGGTGCTGCTGGACAATGTGGTGCTGGGTGATGAATGTATCGTGGGCGCACTCGCGCTGGTGACCGCAGATTCAGAATTCGCATCACGAAAACTCATTGTGGGAAATCCTGCATCGGCGGTGAAAGATGTTTCGGATAAAATGATGGCATGGAAAACAAAAGGAACGGAATTGTACCAGCAGCTTCCTGCAGAATGTATGGCGACATTGATGCCATGCGAACCGCTCCGTGAAATTCCGAAGGATCGGCCGAAGCAGCAGGAGATCTACAAAACGTGGAGTGCCAATAAAAAGAACTGAAGATGGACAGCGACAAGATCATGCGGATCGTTTACGCCGTCGCGGCGCTGCTCACACTTTTCGTGCTGAACTTTTACCGGAAGAAGAAGAAATAATTTCCAGCATGCGCATCTGGTCCCTTCACCCGAAATATCTTGACGCGAAAGGACTCGTTGCATTGTGGCGGGAGACATTGCTGGCGAAACATGTGCTGGAGGGAAAAACAAAAGGGTATACCAATCATCCGCAACTTGATCGTTTCAAAGCGCAGAAGGATCCGCCGAAGTTCATCAACCAATACCTCGCGGATGTTTTTGAAGAAGCTGCTTCGCGCGGTTATCAATTCGACCGGAAGAAATTCAGGAAACCGGCGAGGCGTCCGAAGATGAATGTGACAAGCGGGCAAATGGAGTTTGAAGTGAAACACCTGAAAAGAAAACTGAAAATGCGGGACCGGAAAAAGTTGGCTGAAGTGGCCAAGGTGAAAATTTTCGATCCGCATCCTTTGTTCCGGATCGTAAGAGGTGAAATGGAAGAATGGGAGATCGTGTGAATGCTGTTTTTTTGCTGCACTGCACTTCTTTCTTAGCCCCGGGACAGCCGAGCTCCGCCGAAGGCTGTGACGGGAGGAAAGGTATTATGAAACACTGAAGCTGCCGCTCCTGTACAACAGCACACGCGTTTCCCAACTGATCCAAAATCGCAAATTGTAATCCCGATAGTTATCGGGAGTAAATTGTACATTTGAAAAATGGAACGCGTACAACTTATCGCCATCATCGGCAGTTTATGTTTTCTCGCTTTCATCGCGAGCCTGGTGATCAGGGGAAAATTGCGCGAAGAGTACGCGATCATCTGGATCATCTGTTCGATCGTGCTCATTGTTTTTGCTTCGTGGAGAGAAGGACTCAACAAACTGGCGCATCTGTTCGGATTCGAATTGCCTTCCAACCTTATTTTCACCGGGGCGATCTTCGCGGTGATGATCTACCTGCTGCATCTTTCTGTAGTCGTTTCAAAACTGCAGGAACAGAACAAGACACTCGCACAGGACATCGCGCTTCTCAAAGAGAAAGACAAAAAGAAGAATGACTGATCCCGTTCGCCAGGAAGGTTTGGTTTTCGGAAAATATCTGCTGGGCGGAAAAATTCCTTCTGAACGATCGCTTGATCTTTACGTGAAATTTGCCGGACTGAGAAAAAGCGACGCCACTCCAAGAGAAAAAAAGATCCTGTCCTTCGCCGCACGAAACAGGTGGGCGATCGGAATGCTCGACAGCGCGCTCGCCTTCTCGAAGAAAGAATCATTGCTCCGGAAAAGATTGCTCGCGATGACCGCCATTCTTGAAACGCAACCGGAGTACGCGCACCTTTTCCTTCCTGAAGAAAAGAACTGGTTTTACAACATTTATATTTTCTGGGTGGGAACGAGAGCTGTGATGAAGATGGTACCCGGAAAGTTCCTGTTGCTCTTTCTATGAGCTTCTCTCTTTCATTCGTTCGGTTTTTTTCCCGATGAGCATGGAAGAAGGAAGGAGGACAATGGACGAATCATTCGAAAAGTTGCTCTTTCTATGAGCTTCTCTCTTTCATTCGTTCGGTTTTTTTCCCGATGAGCATGGAAGAAGGAAGAAGGAACATGGACGAATCATTCGAAAATCCGTAATCCATACTCCATCTTCCTTCTTCCCTGCTCCTGGAAAAAATGCCCCGGCGACGGGGAACCCAAACACCCTGAACTTTGTCGCCGCCGGTTCACATGACGGAAATCCTTAACCTACTTTGTAACCCATTGTCATGTGATGGCATTTTTGGAAGACGGAGAACGGATGACGGAGAACGGACGAATGATACGAATTTCGCACTCCATGCTCCATCTTCCTTCCTCCATGTTCTATTTGTCGAATGAATACGAATAACCTATTCCAAAAACATAGTTATGCGGCGGACTTGTTTCGTGCATGTGTTGTTCGAAGAGGTAATACAATTCAAATTCATGATGATTGTTCACTTTATAATATCCGCCGACGAAGTAGCGCATCCTGTTGATGTGCGGAAAAGCGTCCGGCGAAGGATCGGTCATGTGGTAATACACTTCTTCTGCCGCGTACACCGACCAGTAATAATTGAAATGATATTGCGCCGCGAATTTATTCCGCAGGTAATAGTCGGGGATCTTTCCGTCAATACTCGATTTCACTTCTTTCACCTGTCCCATGATCATCTGCCGGTCGTGTAATTCCAGCTTACCGAATTTCTTTCCCCAGGTCAATGCCGTGTAATACTGGTGACGGTTATCCCAATATTCCTGTACATCTATTTTAGTCACATACTTCCTGATGTAAACATAATCGGCAAGCACCGCGAGATGCCAGAAGGGAAGTTTGTATTCCATTCCGAAATCCTCGAAGTAATACGTCAAATGCGTGGCATTATCCGTGAATCTTCCTTCGTGGCTGAATCGTGCGATAAGGCTGCGCGAAAGATGTTTGTCGGCATTGACGTTTTCCCAGATCTGCGCATCATCATTGCGATGCTGAGCGGACTGTGCATTCATCTTCGCACAACAAAACAGTGCAAGAAGGAAAAATAATTTTCTGAATCTGTTAGGGCAGTGATCCATGATTTTGATGATTGTGATTTACTTTTTTTACAGTCCTCCCATTTCCGAATGTTTACGCTTGTAAGCCTTTTCAAAAATGATCGGAAGCACGAGCAAGGTCAGGATCGTTGCACTAACCAGCCCGCCGATGATGACGATGGCGAGCGGCTTTTGTGTTTCCGAACCGATGCCGGATGAAACAGCGGCAGGCA
>DATJEX010000322.1:0-5022 GCA_035496135.1 Bacteroidia bacterium | reverse complement strand
GTGTGGCCGCTGGTGCTGGATAAATACCCGGCTGCCGAATTTCACATCGCGGTAAAATCGCTGTAGAAAAACGACCGCTCCTTTTCCGGTCCGCATATTTTCAATCATGGCGAAGTGGAGAATGCTTCACAATTTTCCTCGAAGTTTTCCATCATGGTCGTTCCGCTGCAGAGCGGGAGCGGGCTCAAAATAAAGATCGTGGAAGGATTGAGCAAAGGGAAAGTGATCGTAACTACGCCGGTCGGTGCGGAAGGAACAGGTATCGTGAATGGAGTTCACGCGCTCATTGCCAATGAAGCAACCGGAATGGCGAATGCGATCGTTTCGCTGATGAAGGATGAAGAGCGGTTCAATTCGGTTTCCCATGCTGCGAAAAGGCTGGCTGAACAGGATTATGAATTGAAAATTGTCACCAAAAAGATGACCGATTTCTTCGGAACTTTAGCCCAATGAAAATTCTCTGTTTCACCTCGCGCGTGCCGTGGCCTCTTGAAAAAGGAGACAAGCTGAGAATTTATCATCAGCTGAAAGAACTTTCTGCGAAACACGAGATCATTCTCTGCGCGGTGAATGATGATCAACTGCACGACGATGCGTTCTCTGAATTGAAAAAGTTCTGCAAAGAAGTTCACGTGGTCCAGCATTCCAAACTGAATCTATTCTTCAATCTCATCCGCGGCTATTTCTCCGGAATTCCATTACAGGTCGCTTACTTCACATCACCGAAAGCGAAAAAGAAATTCGATGAAGTGATCCGTTCCGAAAAACCCGACCGAATTTATTGCCAGTTGATCCGCACTGCCGAATATGTGAAGGGACACGAGAACATTCCGGCGGTGATCGATTACATGGATATCTTTTCGAAAGGTGTGGAAAGAAGGATCGATAAAGTGGCGTCGTGGAAGCGCCCGCTGTTCCGGATGGAATGGAAAAGATTGTTGAAATATGAATCGGAAGTTTTTTCCAGGTTCAAAGGACATACGATCATTTCGGAACAGGACCGTGAATTATTGCCCGTCGCCGAAAAACAAAAAGTACATGTTGTGCCGAATGGTGTGGACACGGATTTCTTTTCGCCGCAGCCGCATGAAAAGGATTTTGAATTGCTATTCAACGGCAATATGAATTATCCGCCGAATATTGAAAGCGCTTTATACATCACGCATAAGATCCTCCCGCTCGTGAAAAGAGTGAAGCCGAAAACAAAACTGCTCATTTCCGGTGCGAATCCTTCAGCAGAAATCCTTGCCCTGCGTTCTGAGAATGTGGAAGTGACCGGTTGGGTGGAAGATGTGCGTGAAAGTTTCGCCCGCTCACGAATTCTTGTCGCTCCCATGCAGTCGAGTATCGGCTTGCAGAATAAAATTCTCGAAGCGATGGCAATGAAAATCCCCTGCATTACCACTACCCTTTCCAATAATGCAGTCAAAGCGATTCCCGACAAACAGATCCTTGTTGCAGATACGCCTGAACAATTCGCGACATTCATTCATCTCCTGCTCGATCATCCTGAAAAAGCCGAACGGCTTGCCGAGAATGGCTATCAGTTGGTGCACGAGAAATTCAACTGGAAAAAAACCTGCGATGCACTGGAGAAGATCATTGTTTCTGCTTAGTTTTTTCTTTTTCATTTTCGCCTGCGGGAATGAGAAAGAAAAGAACGTATCGCCGGAAAACAACGGAGATACCACCACCGCCTTCTTTCCCCAGAAAGCCTGCCGCGATTACGCCTGCTATTCCCTCTTCTTCAAACAGAAATTAAAACTGGAACTGTGTGATCAGCGTCCTTCAAAAAAAGACACTTCGATCAAACTCTGTATCGCCGCGGCATTCACGCAACTCGAAAATGACAGCATCGATGGTTTATACATCATCAACGGAAAAGTGAAGAACAGGAACAGTGTCAATCATCATCTCGGCGGAGGTTTGCTCATCAATGGAGACGAAGTTTCAGTGATCGCAACAGGTGATGGCAGTATTCTCACGCATCAGTGGATCGACAGTATCTCGGCTGCAAATTGTTCTTTCCTTCAACAGATACGATTGGTGTCGGATGGTTTTGAACTTCCGCTGAAGAAAAACAAAGATGTTTTTCAGCGAAGAGCGATCGGTGTGATGCAGGATGGAAATGTGGTGATGATCGAATCGAAAGAAGCGATCACGCTTGATGACTTCGGACACGACCTGATGACGATGCAGATCAAAGATGCGATCTACACCGACATGGGCGATTGGGATGAAGGCTGGTACCGCGATGAAAAAACGGGGCAGATCGTGACGATCGGAACCTCTTTGGCCTCAACCGACCGCCAAAGTAACTGGCTGATATTCAGAAGGTGATGTTTATAAGTCTGCGGTTTTTCATTGTGAAGGTGACCTGAATTTCGTACCTTGCTGCTTCTACAATTGCACCTAAAACGCTGACCATGAAACGATTTGTCGTTTTCCTGTTGCTCGTGTTGCCTCTCCTTTCCATGACCGATCCACGCTCCTTTGTGTTCGTGAATCCGAATGTGGTGACCAACATCGACGATTACAATTATGCATTGTGCAAAGCTGACCTGGACAAGTATCGCTCCATGGACAAGCGCTACACGATGCATTTCGAAGGCGGACTTGATGTGGAATTACTTTCCGCAAATGAAATGACCGCGTTGAATCTTCCATTCAATGCGTCGCACATCCGTCAGCAGGATCCCGATTTTGATACCAAGCCGATTTTCAAACTGGCTGCAGACGGTATCATCATCGAAGTTCAGACCAGAGTCAAATACAAATAAACCGGCATGAAAAAGATATACCTTCTTGTTCTGATCGCCGGTCTCACCGGATTCTCCAATAAGATCAGCGCCCAGTTGTCGAATGATGATTGTTTCGGAGCGACATCGCTCGGAACACTCGGTGCACCTGCTGCATGTCCAAGCGGACTCGGCGCAGTTTCCACCTTCAACAACCTGACGAATATCGGATCGCAAACCGAAACTCCTTATACCACGCTCATCAATTGCCAGCCATCCAACACTACACCGATGGCGAATCCGGCGACCGACGTTTGGTATTCCTTCGTCAATAACGGAAACGCACTCAACATCACGATCAACGGTGGATTGAGTCAGCCGAACATCGCGATCTACCAGGGAACATGCGGTGGATTGATCGGACGCGGCTGCTGCATTGGTGCTGCGAATACATTGAGTTGCCAGATCGACCAGATGGTGATCGGGCAAACATATTACATCCAGGTTTCGGGCGGTTCACCAGCCGACCAGGGAAACTTCACGATGACATTGCAGAATCAGAACAGTTGCGCGGATTGTCTGCTCGCTTCGAGTTTGACTGTCAATCCGCTTCCGGTGAATGGAACTTACCAGGGCGGAACAACAGTAACATTCTGTTACACTATTTCACAATGGGATCAGCAAAACACAAACTGGCTTCACGGTGTTGTCCCCAATTTCGGAAATGGCTGGAACATGGCCACTCTCACCAATCTTGTCGGAGCGACGACCTGCGACGGAGGTCCAGGTGTATGGCAATGGTTCAATAACGTGAATCTTCCGAATGGAAATGGAACACAATCCGGATTTTTCTTCGACGGAGATATCGTTCAGGGCGGACCTAACGGAGATCCAACGGATAATTTCGGAGACAATTGCCAGGGCAACGTGAACTGGACTTTCTGCTGGACGATCACCGCGAACAACTGTCCACCTGCTGCATCCGGTGACGATCTGAGTGTGAATATCGATACGTATGGTGATGGAGAAACAGGAAACTGGACAAACGTCGCCTGTTCAAACGATCCGATCTATCAATTCAACGCACAACTTTCCTGTTGTGCACCGCCAGTGATGACGCAAACCAACGTTCCTTGCTTTGGTGGAAACAACGGATCGGCTACTGCAACTCCGGTTGGTAATGGTCCTTTTGATTTCAGCTGGGTGAATTCTTCCAATACGGTCATTCAATCCGCACTCGGACAGGCAGGCGCGAATACCGTGAACAATCTTACCGCCGGAACATACACGGTTACGGTTACCGATCAGAATAACAATTGTGTGACAACAGGAACAGTGAACATCACACAGCCAACACAATTGCAACTCGTTGTCGCGACTGTTCCCGCAAGCTGTAACCAGTCGAATGGATCTGCTACGGTTACGCCTCAAGGCGGAACAGGCCCTTACGATTTTGTCTGGACGGACGCGAGTAACAACGTCATTCAAACAGCGACCAATATTGCCGGTGCGAATACAGCATCGAATCTTGCAGCCGGAGTTTACAACGTGCTTGTTACTGACGCGAACAATTGCCTCGCTAACGTTTCCGTAACGGTTACCGGTTCTCCTGGAAATCTTGCGTCAGTGATGTCGAGCACACCTGCGACATGCGCGCTCGCATGCGATGGAACTGCAACCTGTACACTGAATGGAGGAACTTCTCCTTACACCTATCAATGGGATGCTGCAGCAGCGAATCAAACAACACAAACCGCAACGAATCTTTGTCCCGGAACTTACACCTGCAATTACCAGGATGCAAGCGGATGTTCAGGATCGCAAACAGTTACTGTTACCGGTCCGCCTGCTGTTACAACAACACTTGCTGCGAATCCGACAACGATCTGTATCGGTCAATCTTCTACACTCACTGCAACAGCGGGTGGTGGAAGCGGTTCCGGATATACCTACACATGGCTTCCTGCAGGAACAGGAACTACCGCTTCGGTTGTAGTTTCTCCGCTTGTTACGACAACATATTCCGTCACTGTAAATGATGGCAATGGTTGTCCGGGCCCGCAACAAACGATAACCATTACGGTTAATCCTCCGCTCAACGTAAACGTGAATGCAGCACCAACTGCTGTATGTTCAGGCTCTCCTTCTACTCTCACTGCATTGGGCAACGGAGGAAACGGCGGACCTTATACATACTCGTGGTTGCCTGCCGGAACGGGCGGTAACACATCAACTGTAAACGTTACACCAACGGTTACTACAACTTATACCGTTGTTCTTTCTG
>DATJEX010000321.1:0-16167 GCA_035496135.1 Bacteroidia bacterium | reverse complement strand
TCTGGCAGACTGAAATTCACTTTATGGGGTTCCTGAAAAGCAAACTTTTCCGCGCAATTTTGTCCCTGGCTGTAGCCGTTCTTTTCTACTTCCTTTGTCCGCGCTGTTTCAGCAAAACAACTTTACTCATTGTCCTTCTCGGAGTCGTTGCCATCATCAATCTTCCGATGATCTTCGGCAACAAATGGCTCACGCATCTCTGCCGCATCGCCGTTGGCGGACTTTTTATTTTCTCCGGATTAGTCAAAGCGAATGACCCGGTCGGATTCTCGATCAAACTCGAAGAATACTTCGATGTTTTTTCTCAAGGCTTCAGTTGCGACATGGTGGTGGAGAAAACAAATGTGTCGAAAGATATTCCCTGCTCGTGCGAAACAAAAACCGAGAATACATTCGTTGGTAATACAGTTGCTCCGACAAAACACAGCGCCTTCTGGGATTTCTGGGCATCACATTCTCTTTTTCTCGCGGTGTTCATTTGCGGATTTGAGATCGCAGTTGGAATCTTTCTCCTGCTTGGATTACAACGACGCTGGACTTTATTTCTTTTATTGGCAATGATCGTCTTCTTCGCGTTCCTTACATTCTACAGCGCTTGCTGCAATAAAGTACAGAGCTGCGGATGTTTCGGCGACGCGATCAAACTCACGCCGTGGGAATCGTTCTGGAAAGATCTCATCCTGCTCATTCTTATTTCTGTTTTGTTTGTCGGCGAACAGAACATCAATCCGCTTTTCAAAAACAGTATCCTGCTCGCCGGAATTGCAGGCATGGGAATTTTCTTCTCCTTCGCTTTCCCTGTTTACTGCGTTCGCCATTTGCCTTTCATTGATTTCCGTCCATACGCTATCGGCACAAACCTGTATGATGCATCGCACGAAAAAGATCCGGCGAAAACAGGATGCGTTCATGATTCCGTGGTGATGCGTTTCTTCTACAAACACAAATCCGACGGACAGGTGAAAGAGTTTCCATTGACGGCGCTTCCTGATTCCACATGGGATTTCTGCTGCCGTTATGATGACGTGATCCGCAAAGGAAATTGCCAGGCGACTGTTCTTGATTTCAATCTCATTGATCCGGAGTCGGGTGCTTCCCTCAACGATTCATTGCTGCAGCGAAAAGGAATTCAGTTCTTCCTCGTGATGTGGGACCTCGGTCTTGCTGATAAAAGTAAATTCACCGAGATCAACACATTCGCGGATGCCTGCGGGAAGAATGGAATTCCGTTCAACGGTTTGTCGAGCGCCACAGAAGAACAGGTTGATACTTTCAGGCTTCAAACACACGCGAATTTCCACATGCTGACGGTAGATGGTACCGCGCTCAAAACTGTTATCCGCTCTAATCCGGGCCTGGTCATGCTTAAAGACGGTGTGGTGACGGCCATGTGGCATTACAATGATTTCCCGACGTACGAAAGCGTGATCAAAAAATACAGCAAGTAACCCTACGTGATAAAATTCATTCTCAAACGCATCCTGTATGGTTTCCTCGTTCTGTTCGGGGTGATCACTGCTGTGTTCCTGCTCTTCAGCGTAATGCCCGGTGATGCCGCGCGCATGAGAATGGGAATCCGTTCCGACCCGAAATCGCTCGCGGTGATCCGCCAGGATCTGAATCTCGATCTTCCTCTGCACAAGCAATACTTCATGTTCCTGAACGATCTTTCGTTCCTGTCGATACATGATGTGAATAAAGCCGACAGCGCATCGAGCAGGATCTACCTGAATCCCGCGAAGTATGGCGATCCCACGAGATTATTTCACGTGAGCGCCAATAAAATGCTCGTGCTGAAAACTCCATACCTGCGCCGATCATACATCAATCAGCGACCGGTGTGGGACATCATCAAACAAACACTGCCGGAAACTTTTGTTTTAGCGACAACAGCAATGCTGTTTGCTTCGTTGCTTGGCATCGCGCTTGGAATTCTTTCCGCACTGAAAAAAAATTCTTTCTGGGACCGATTGGTCTCCGTGCTTTCCACACTCGGTATGGCCGGTCCTTCGTTCTTCTTCGCGCTCATCATCGCATGGCTCTTCGGTTATCTCTGGAGAGATTACACAGGATTGAAAAACATCGGAAGTCTGTACACGATGAATCTTTATACGGGACAGGAAGAGCTCGATCTGAAAAATCTAATCCTGCCTGCGTTCACGCTCGGTATTCGCCCGCTCGCGCTCATCGTGCAGTTGACGCGCAGTTCCATGCTTGAAGTGTTGTCGTTCGATTACATCCGCACAGCGCGCGCGAAAGGTTTGAGTCAATTCAAAGTGATCGTGAAGCACGCATTGAAGAATGCATTGAATCCTGTGATCACTGCCATCTCCGGATGGTTCGCCGGACTGATGGCAGGTGCCGCATTCGTAGAAGCGGTATTCGACTGGAAAGGCATCGGCAACGCTGTCGTCGAAGCCTTGTTCAATCACGATCTGCCGGTGGTGATGGGAAGCACGCTCATCTTCTCCACTTGTTTTGTCGTGATCAATATTGTCGTGGATATCACGTACGCGATCCTGGATCCGAGAGTTCGTTTACAATAATTTTATTGTCAGACTTAGCCTGTCGAAGGCTGACCTACCATGAGAAAGAAGATCATAGCAGCGAATTGGAAGATGAACAAAACTTATGGTGAAGCATTGATGCTGGCCACAGAAGTTGCTGACGATGTTTCGCGTCATCATCACACCAACTTCATCACCATCCTCGCTCCTGCTTTTCCATTTCTCACTGCTGTTTCCCGTGCAGTGGACGGAACAGACGGAATTGAAGTGGCCGCGCAGAATTGTTCGCAGCATGCAAGCGGTGCGTTCACCGGCGAAGTTTCCGTTCCGATGATCATCTCCTGCGGTGCGCATTACGTGATCATTGGCCATTCAGAACGCAGGCAATTGTTCGGAGAAACGAACGAAGCGATCCTTGCCAAACTCCGCATCGCACTCGGCAGCGGATTGAAAACCATTCTTTGTATCGGCGAAACGGAAGCGGAAAGAAATGCAGGCAAACAGAATGCTGTCATCGGGCAACAACTTTCAGAAACACTCTTTCATCTCGATGAAAGTCTCGCGCGTCATTGCGTGATCGCTTACGAGCCCGTGTGGGCGATCGGAACGGGAAAGAATGCGACGCCCGAGGAAATCCAGGAGATCCATTCGTTCGTCCGAAAAAAGATCGGGGAGAAATTCGGGATCCCTGCTGCGGCAGAAATTTCCATTCTTTACGGGGGAAGCTGTACGCCTGCCAATGCGGATTCTATTTTTATCTGTCCCGATGTGGATGGTGGCCTGATCGGTGGTGCTTCGCTGTCAGCGACAGATTTTGCGGCGATCAGGAGAGCGATGCTGAAAAGGATGTGATATCATGATCTCCGGAATCACAATTCCAATATTTCTCTTCTTTCAACTCCTCGTATCAGATCTATTTCAGGCGCAGCTTTCCACTCAACTGATCAAAGTTCACTTCAAGCGGATCAGAACTCAGCGGAAGAAAAAGAAACTGTGAATATGTTTTATCTCTCCGAAAACCATCGCCGACTTTCATTCCAGGAATATTGACACAGGTGTACTGGTCGCAGTCTTCTGCTGTATCGTGGCAAAGTTCGATCTTATAAATTCCAATCCCATAAATATTCGGAGCCAAAGCGCTGTGGCATGCAGGCCATAATGTATCACTAACCGATGTGTTCAGCACAATTCCCGTCTCTCCAAGAGTTCCGATGTAAATACCTGAATCCTGCTTTTCTTCAAAATGAAAAATCACAGAAGCAGTTATGAGCCTGTCTTTATCATCAAACACATCAAATCCTCCACAGCATTCATTGTAAACGAAATAATATTTTTCAGGCTCTTTCACCAGGCAGATGATCGTGTCCCATTTTGAGTTCTCCGATTGTTTGAAGAAGATGGTATCGGGTTGATTATTCACTTTGATCTTCATGGACGATCCGAAACGCAGAACCTTTCCGTTCATTTTCCATTCCATTTGCATTACCTCGTCGAAATCATCCGTGTTGGACCCTGTTTGTTTGCGCAGCTCTGAAGAATCTGCGGTGAACGTAGCGTACTGCTTTTGCGCGAAAGCTGAACACGTGAATATCGAAAACAGAATAATGAAAGTTGAACGCATCGGTGATCGCATGATAAAGGATTACAGTATTAAAAGACAAATCATTTACAGACATCACGTGCATCTGCTATCACGAGAGAAATTTTTCCGTTTCTGTGATAGCTCTCTCCGCCGTGTGAAAAGATCGTCAGTTCGAAAGGATAGGATCCGGAAGGATAATAACAGCGGGAATAGGGATCATCGGCATTCAGCGGATGCTTCTTAATTCCACTCCATATCTCGTCTGAAGAATAAATGATCCGGTTCCCTGAAGTGTCATGAACAATCACGTGAATTGAATCGATGCGGCACTCACAACTGTTCTGATCCAAAGGATAAACAAACCATCCTTCCATGGCGGTGTCCTGCATACAATCCGGGCAAAAATAATCGCTTACATAGTATTGACAGGAATCCTTCTTCGCTTCTGCCTTCGGTGCAATGTAATTCCTTGTCGTATCTCCATTCTCAGCGAATCCCCTGTCGTAAAGCATTCTTCCGTTCTCATCATACATGAACTCTCTCTTCAATTGTCCGCATTTTGTTTCGTAGTACCACTTATATTGCCCGACATAACCATAACCACATCCGTTCCTGTATGCTTTCCATACACCAGTTGCCCAAACACAACCATTCGCGTAATAATCCGTTAGCGTATCTCCGCTTCGCACCGTATGAATATCTGTTTGGGCGAAACCAGGAGAAACGAAAAGAAAAAGGAGTATGAAAAATGTGAAACGCATTGATCGATTACAGGACTTAGAACTGAATAGGTGACCCGATGAAATTGTTCATTATTAATTATTAATTATTCATCCGCGATCGCGATCAGAATTTTCTCCAGCCTTTTCCTCATCTCCGTGGCGTTGCAGGAATAATTATTCGCCAGCAGCGAAAAGCAGACTGTTTTACCGTCCTTCGTTTTCACAAAACCGGCATAACCTCTTGCTTTATTGATGTAGCCGGTCTTCGCGTGCATATTGTTCTCACACGACGAACCCTTGCAGAGATTCTTCATTGAACCGCTTTCACCGCAAACAGGAAGTGAGTTGTAGAATGAATTGAACCAGGATTGATGATACGCGGCAAACAGGATATGCGCATGAACAGAAGTGGTGATCGTATTGGAACGTGACAAGCCACAACCATCGGTCATGTAAAGTCCGTCGAGATCCACGCCGAGTGATCTCCAGTAATTTTTCACCACTTCCACACCTGCTTCATCGGTGCCGGCTGTTCCTTTTTTGTATCCGAGTGTACGCACCAGCTGTTCGGCGAAAATATTATCACTGTTGATGTTCGTGTATTTCACAATGTCTTCGAGCGGTTGCGACGAGATCGTATAGATAGCATTTCTTTTTCCTGAGTAAACTTTCGATTTCAATCCTGCACGGCGCACCGTTGTGATCTCGCCTGTGAATGAAATTCCTTTGTGTTTCATCAGCGCAGAAAGATCCTTCACACACTGGTAAGCCGGATCAGGATCAGCGGCTTTCACGATGTAATTTTTCTTGCCCGGCGGAATATTGCCATACACGTAGTAAATATTCCCATAAGGCGCTCCATACACGAATGCTTCATCCTTCTTTCCGTCCGCGATCACACGACTCAAGAATTGCACGCCATCAATAGCAGGAGAAACTGAATCGATGCTGCACGAATCTTTTCCGTAAGAATTGAAATGCAATTCCACCGCGTTATCGCGATAAGCAAGTCCGCACGTACCGGCGCCATAATATTGGCCCATGTCGCTCCACGTCCAGTCGTCGGGAACAGGATTATCCGAAAAACAACCCGCATCACCCACGATATCGCCTTCGATCTTTTTTATTCCGAATGCTGCGAGACGTGCAGGAATTCCTTCGAATACTTTTCCGGTGTCAGTTCCGTCAAATCCCCAATCGTCAAGAGCGAACGTTGGATCGCCGCTGCCGGTGAGAAAAAGATTTCCGTGGAGCACACCGGAATTTATATCGAACGTACCATCGTATTCCAGTTTTGTTTCATAACGGAAATCGGGACCAAGCAATCCAAGCGCCGCCCCGGTCGTCAGGATTTTCAATGTACTCGCAGGGATCATTCCCAACTGCGGATTTTTTTCGGCGATGATCTTTCCGCTATCCGCTGTCATTACGGTCAGGCTCCACGATCCATGACGAAGAACAGTATCCGCGTCGAGTGTGTTGATCGCATCTGCTAATGGAGAATTTGTTCCGGCTCCAAGAAGGAACGTTACTCCAATGATCGCTGCTATTAGGAAGATCTTTTTCAATTTCAAACATTTGACGTGAGACTTCGAGACATGGGACGTGAGACGCGGCTTGGAATTCTCATGTCTCCAGTCTATTGTCTCAAATCCCCTTATTGGAAGTCTGCAAAAATTTTATCGATCGCCGCTGCGAGTTTACGGTCCTTATCGGTTACCGTATTTCCTGCGTCGTGCGTATTGAGTTTGATGGAAACTTTATTCCACACGTTCGACCAGTCGGGATGGTGGTTCATTTTCTCGGCGACAAAAGCTACTCTTGTCATGAAGGCAAATGCTTCTGAGAAATCGGTGAAGGTGAATTCACACGTCAATGTGTTGGATGTTTCGTTCCACATGGTACTTATTTTCTACTAAGGTAGACCATAGAGACCGAACATGGAAGAAGGAAGATGGAGGAAGGACTATAGAAAGGCTTGTTCATTTCCTCCTTCGGAATGAAGATTTACAGCTGAGATCCGAAGTATCCATGCTCCATCTTCCATCCTCCATGTTCCTTTAATGATGATAGAAATCCGACAACTGAGTCGTTATCGTGAAGGTGTTCGTGGAACCCGCGAGGTGATACGCACAGTGCGCGTAGCTGATATTGAATTTGTAAATACGGACACCAGCGCCGAATGTAAAACCGGTTGCGCCGTGACGAGTGGACAGCATCAATTCCTTTCTGCGGTCGTAATTATATCCGAAGCGGAGTGAAACCGCTTTCCCGATGAGCAACTCTCCTCCTACTACGATGTGCCGGCCGAGTTTATCATTGAACGATCTGAATTTACTGGTCTTGATGGAATCGCCGGTGAGTGGATCCACCAGTTGCGGAGGATTGTTCGGATCGGTGTACGTGAGATCCCATTTCTGCAGATTCACCAATGAAAGTGAGATACGGAAAGGCGCGTGTTGTGGTTTGAATGCAAGTCCGGCTTCCACTTCGAACGGAAGTTTTTCCTTGTCGCCATACGTGTATTGATCCATCATCACGCCGACATTTCTCGCGAGAATGGTCGCTGAAAAATTATGTCGGGGACGTGCGTAAAGGATCGCTGCATCAAATCCGAGTCCGTTCGCTTTCCAGAGATAAAGATTCGATTGAATGAATCGTGCGTTCACTCCAATGGTGAAATTACTGTCCAGCATACGGCTGAAACTTGCATTGATGCCATATTCTCCCGCGGTAAATGTTCCGATCTGCGCACCGGTATTATCCGTTTCGCGGAACGTTCCGTAATCGATGCGTGTCGCGTTCAGTCCGAATGTTCCGACTTTTTTGAAATTCCAGGCGAAGGCCGCGTAACCATATTTGATATCAGAAATATAATCGGCGAAACTGAGCGCCATCTGGCTCGACATGGTTGAATTAAGCAGCGCAGGATTCCATGTGGCAAGATTGAGATCATTATCGTTGATGGCAACCGCTCTTCCACCCAATGCAGCAGCACGTGCCGACATAGGGAGATCAAGAGAAGTGAAAGCGGCATCACCACCGATCTGCGCGAACGCAGGAATCGTTACGATGAAAATGGAGAGGGTTAAAAAGGACTTCCGCAGCATGGAGTTTAAAGGTAAGGATTTCAGGACGGTTGTAAAACGTACCCCTGCCCGCTTTATTGCATACCCACAGTTAATAATGTGCTGATCAATAATGAACAATGGGATAAACTGAAAACCGACAACTGACAACTGTTTTAGTCCACCTTCTTCAACCTGCTCTCCTGCGGAACGACCACGTCGACCGGATTTTTCACTTTCTCTTTCAGCAATGCATAACGCAGCACATCGGTCATGCTTTCCACATAGTGAAAGCTTATTCCTTTCAGGTAATCCTGTTTGATCTCGTCCACATCTTTCTTGTTCTCGATGCAGAGAATGACCTCTTTGATACCCGCACGTTTTGCCGCAAGGATCTTTTCACGAATGCCGCCTACCGCGAGCACACGTCCGCGCAAAGTGATCTCTCCGGTCATCGCGAGATTCTTCTTCACTTTTCTTTGTGTGAATGCAGAAGCGATCGCCGTCAACATCGCGATTCCGGCACTCGGACCGTCTTTCGGTGTCGCGCCCTCGGGCACGTGCACGTGAACATTCCAGTGATCAAAAACATTCGGATCGATACCGAACTCACCACCATGAGCACGGAGATATTCCATGGCAATGATCGCTGATTCCTTCATCACTTCGCCGAGATTTCCGGTGAGCGTGAGTTTTCCTTTTCCTTTGCTGAGCGAAGTTTCGATGAAGAGAATATCTCCGCCAACCGGTGTCCATGCCAAACCTGTTACCACTCCCGCCACATCATTTCCCTGGTAACGGTCTTTCTCATGAGCAGGCCCGAGAATTTTTTGCAGGTCTTCTATCGTCGGCTTATTCTTATACGATTTTTCCATCGCGATATTCTTCGCCGCGTAACGGATCAGTCTTCCGATCTGTTTCTCCATTCCGCGCACACCCGATTCGCGCGTGTAATTCTCAATGATGAATTCAAGAACCTGGTCAGAAAAAGCGATCTGGCTTTTCTTCACACCATGTTCCGAAAGTTGTTTCGGTATCAAATGCTCTTTCGCGATCTGCAGTTTTTCTTCCGTGGTATATCCGGGAACTTCAATGATCTCGAGACGGTCGCGCAAAGCGGGCTGGATCGTGGAAAGAGAATTCGCCGTAGCAATGAACATCACTTTCGAAAGATCAAAATCAAGCTCCACATAATTATCATAGAAGTTGGAGTTCTGTTCCGGATCGAGCACTTCGAGCAATGCTGAAGATGGATCGCCATGCCAGTCATTGCCGACTTTATCCAATTCATCGAGAATGAAAACAGGATTCGCTGAACCGGCTTTCTTGATGTTCTGCATGATCCTTCCCGGCAAAGCGCCGATGTAAGTCTTGCGGTGCCCGCGGATCTCCGATTCATCTTTCAATCCGCCGAGTGACATGCGCACATATTTTCTACCGAGTGCTTCGGCAACTGATTTACCGAGCGAAGTTTTTCCAACACCGGGAGGCCCGTAAAGACAGAGGATCGGCGCCTTCATGTTTCCTTTCAGTTTCAGAACGGCGAGATGTTCGAGAATGCGTTCTTTCACTTTCTCCATTCCGAAATGATCGCGCTCAAGAATGTCTGTCGCTTTTTTCAGATCGAAATTATCAGCGGTGTAATCGTTCCAGGGAAGATCGAGCAGCAACTCCAGATAATTCATCTGCACGGAATGTTCGGCCGCATTCGGATTCATGCGTTCGAGCTTCGCGCGTTCTTTCTCAAAAACCGCCGCGACTTCTTTACTCCATTTTTTCTTCTCCGCTTTTTCCTTCATCTCCTTCATTTGCTCTTCCATCGGGTTGCCACCGAGTTCCTCCTGGATGGTCTTGATCTGCTGGTGAAGAAAATATTCGCGCTGCTGTTTGTCTATATCCACTTTCACTTTCGACTGGATCTTGTTCTTCAGTTCCAGCATCTGCAGATCCTTCGTGAGCAGCGTGAGCACAAGCGTTGCGCGTTCTTTCAGGTCGGCCGATTCCAGCACCGCCTGTTTGTCTTTCACTTCGGCATTCATGTTCGACGAAATGAAATTCACGAGGAAAGAATTACTCTCAATATTCTTTATCGCCACCTGCGCTTCCTGCGGCAGATGCGGATTCATGCGGATGATCTGTAATGCTGTGTCTTTGATGGTCGACATCAACGCGCCGAATTCCGAATCATTTTTCTTCGGAAGAATTTCCACGAGCGGTGCGATCTTCGCGCGCAGGTACGGATCCGTTTGCGTTGTTTCTCCAATGACGATCCTGCGTTTTCCCTGGAGAATTACCGTGGTGTTTCCATCGGGCATACGCAGCATCTTGATGATGAATGCAACGGTTCCGATCTTGTTCAGGTCTTCGATCTTCGGATCTTCCACCGCGTCCGCTTTCTGTGAAGCGACACCGATCGTTTTATTTCCCTTGTAAGCATCGCGGATAAGTTTGATGGATTTATCGCGGCCAACAGTAATTGGAATGACGACTCCGGGAAATAATACAGTATTTCTGAGTGGAAGTATCGGCAGATCGACAGGTAAAACTTCGTTGTTCATCTGGTGTTCATCTTCCGCACTCAGGAGCGGAATGAACTCTGTTTCTTCATCTGCCAAATCCTGCAAATTGATGTCTTCGATATATTGATTTCTGTTCATTTTATGGTCATTTTGTCAGCACACCAGGATCGTAATTCATTGGGGCATTTTTGTCCGCCAATGAAAACCGTAAAAGTGTACTTCTGTTAACTATGAGTTTCAATTGATATGCCAACCGCGCTTCCCTGACTTATTGACAAAAATCACTTCACCGTGCTCTTGCGCAAAATGGCTGTAGCCTCGTGTATCTTTTTCAGAATTTCCATGTCGGCACCAACATCGTCGAGTCCTCTCCTGCTCATCATCCGCTTCGCATTCTCGATCGCTTTTTCAATTTCTGTTTCGGTCAATCCTTCCGCTCCGCCCCAGCAGAAATCGGGAAGAAATTTCGGGGGAAATCCGCTACCAAAAATATTTGCAGCGACACCGATCACCGTTCCGGTATTGAGCATCGTGTTGATGCCGCATTTCACGTGATCACCGATGATGCAACCGTGAAATTGCAACCCGGTCTCTTCTTCACCGCCGATCGCGTAATTGTACACTGAAATTTTTCCGTAATTATTTTTCAGGTTGGAACAGTTCGTGTCCGCTCCAAGATTCACCCACGCCCCGATCACGCTGTTTCCGATGAATCCGTCGTGCGATTTGTTTGAATTGGAATGAAAAACCGAATTGGAAATTTCTCCGCCCACTTTACATCCCGGACCGATCGTTGTATCTCCGTAGATCTTCGCACCCATTTTCACAACGGCATGATCACCTATGGAAAGTGGGCCACGCAGCATACTTCCTTCCATCAGTTCCACATCGTCACCAATGATGATCGGGCCTTTGGTCGTGTTGAATATCACACACTCCGCGTTCAGATTTTTTCCGATGATCAACGGATGATCACCGATCTTCAGATTGAATTTTCCGGGAAGCGGATTTTTCTGATCGTTCACAATGTGAAGATCTTCCGTGATGGCTTTACCATTTTGCAGAAAAATATCGTGAAGACGATGCAGAATGATGCAGGATGCGTCTGATCTGCGGATGGAAATATCATTCGTGAGATGATCCTTCTCCCCGAAATTGACTTTTGAAATATCATCACCATTGTTCATGGCCACGACCGATTCGCCTTTGATCAACGCTTCACCTTTCGACAATTTGAGAATTTCCGCGACAAGTTCTGCAGACGGCAGCACGCGTGAATTGATCCAGAAATTCTGTTTTCCTTTTTCCGGTTTGAAATTCCACTTCGACTGCAGATGATCGGCTGTCAGAACGGTAGATCCGCAATTCAGCCACTTCTCCCATTTTTCACGGATGGTGAAATGTCCTACTCTCAATTCACAAACCGGGCGCGTCCAGGCGAGCGGAAGAAAATTCTCACGCAGGTCTTCGAAAAATATGATGTGGGGATCGGACATGTTGCTTTTTGCTTTACGAATATACCGATAAGTGCCAATGGGTTGCTTATAGACTTATCGAGCGTGACATTTTTTACAAAGTTTAGATGAATTCCTGTTTGTGTGATCTGTAATCCGCATATCTGTACGATCCGTAATTCGTTCCCTGCGCGCAGGCATGTGGGTAGTAAAAAAAATCCCCCCGTTTGTGCGGAGGGATCAGAATAGTTTTACAAAGAATGTTACTTCTTTTTCTCGTAACGGCTGCGGAACTTATCGATACGTCCTGCAGTATCCACGAGCTTCATCTTACCGGTGTAGTAAGGATGCGATGTGTTGGATATCTCGAGTTTTACCAACGGATATTCTTTTCCGTCTTCATAAACGATGGTATCTTTTGTTTCCGCTGTAGAACGTGTCAGGAATGTGTAATCATTCGACATGTCTTTGAACACAACGAAACGGTAGCTTTCCGGGTGAATTCCTTCTTTCATGTTGCTTTGTTTTAAGGCCGTAACTCGTACGGGGTGGCAAAGATAAAATTTTTCCTCCTGAATGCAAAACGTCTATGAAAATCCGCTGCGAACTTTATCCCCCTGCTGCTGCCAGAATACAGCAAAATGTTGATAATCAATCTATTGTTTGACCACCTTTTTGAACGTGCTGCCCATCTCCGTTTTCACCTGAACGAAATAAGCACCGGATGGAAAGTCAGAAACATCCAGATGTTCGGTCACCAACCCCGTAGCCGTTTCATTTTTCGTGTAAACAACTTCGCCCAGCATATTCACGACCAAGATGGTCGCATTGGTGCCGGCTGAGAAATTCGCAGTGATGGTGAGTTCCTTTGTTACAGGATTCGGAAAGGCATCGAATCCACTTACAAGTCCGGGATTGGAAATTCCCGTGCTGAAAGTAACCGTGACCGTAGAACAACAGGTACATCCATTTGCATCTGTAACGCAGAAAGAATACGTTCCGGGACATAACGTGTTACAGGTCGACCCGGTGCATCCAGCGGGTGCCCACATGTACGTGTAAGGAGGTGTTCCTCCACTTGCAGTTCCTACGCCACTTCCGTCGCAGCAGGTACTACAGGAAGCCTGTTGTGTAACCGTAGCCGCACAGAACAACTGGGAAGGCTGCGTGATGTTGCAGGAGGATGTGGAAGTACAACCCGCATTATCAATGACGGTAACGGTGTAACCTCCCGCGCAAAGTCCGGTAACAGTTTGCGTGGTCATTCCGCCTGGCGTCCAGAGATAAGTATAAGGAGCCGCGCCAACAGGAAATGCCTGGGCTGTTCCGTTACAGTTCCCGAAGCAGTCGATGTTGGTGAATTGGATCTGGGTGAAACATTGCGCTTTCGAGAAGAAAGGCAACAAAAAGAGCAGCGATAAAACGTAGAGTCTTTTCATGTGTAGAGGTTTTAGTGAATTGCCATACGAAATATACAAAATCATAGCACTCAAGGACAATAAAACTACCTGTTCCCCGTCTTCCCATCGAATCCGTAAATTCGTGCAATGCGTCACCTCGCCTGTTCCATTTTTATCGCACTGCTTGTTTCTTCCTTCCTTGCGGGTTGCAGGAAAGACAAGCTGGATACCGATCCGAATGCGAAGCTGACTTTATCCGAAGACACGATCGTTTTCGATACGGTTTTCACGACGATCGGATCGGCGACAAGACATTTTCTCGTTCACAACACTTCGCATAATTCCATCAAGATCTCGTCGATCACACTTGCGGGTGGATCGAATTCTCCTTTTCATCTCAACATTGACGGTACACCGACCTCTTCCATTTCGGATGTGATCATTGCCGGTGGTGACAGCATGTACATTTTTGTGGATGTGACCATTGATCCGAACAATTCGAACAATCCGCTGATGGTGGAAGACTCGATCCTGTTCAACACGAATGGCAATCAACAGAAAGTTATACTTGATGCCGTGGGACAGGATGCTTATTTCCATTATTACGAAACGCTTCCCTGCAATGATGTCTGGAACAATGATAAGCCGCACGTGATCTACGGGTACGCGATCGTTCCTTCCGGATGTTCGCTCACGATCAACGCAGGCGCGCGTGTGCATGTGCATGGCGGAGGAATTCTCGCCGTCGATTCAGCGGGAACTTTGCTTGTTCAGGGAGCTTACAATTCGCCTGTCACTTTCCAGGGAGATCGCCTGGAATCGGAATACGCGAATGAACCGGGACAATGGCGATTCATCTGGCTTTCGGGTGGAAGTGTGAACAACGTGATCGACTGGGCTGTGATCAAAAATGCGGAAACAGGAATTCGCAGCGATACGCTTGGCGCTTCTTCCAATCCAACGCTCACACTCACAAACACGAAAATTTTCAATTGCGCAGATTATGGTTGTGTAGGTGTTGCCGGTTCATGGATCGAAGGAAATAATGATCTCATTGGTAATTGTGGTGCGGCCTGTTTCGCTGTGGCATACGGTGGAAAATGCAAAATGCAGTATTGCACCTTCGGAAATAACTGGACGCTTGACACACGAACGACTCCTGCTCTCCTGCTGAACAACTGGTACAAGTATGATGACGTGACAATCATCGGCAGGGATCTCACGATGGCGCAATTTGACAACTGCATCATTTACGGATCGCTTGACAATGAAATGGGATTGGATTCCACGACGCAGGCCGGACACCTCTTCAATTATTATTTCAATCACTGCCAGCTGAAGACGAATGTGAATACTTCTCAAACCTCACATTTCAATACCGACATCATCAACGGATTCTGTTTCTTCCATGATGTGAACAACCGCGATTATCATCTTGATCCGGGTTCGGCAGCCATCGATCACGCCGATCCGCTGGTGATCGTTCCGTTCGATCTCGACAATTTTCTCCGTCCGTACAACGGAACACCGGACATCGGTTGCTACGAGCAACACTGATCCGGAATTTTCTATCCAATTACAAACGTTTATTCAGGTTTAAGGAAAGCGAAGATTTTATTTTCGCCGCTCCATAAACGTGATGCGTAAAACTATTCCGTTCGTAATTTTTTCAATCGTGATCGGGTTCACCTGCCTTCCTTCCTGCGACAATTCTGCAGCGACCACTCCTCCGTCAAAAGACGCGACCACACTAGCGTTAGAACACTACCTCGCCGACAATTATGGCGACAGTATTGGTGATGAAAAATGTTTTTATGTGCTCGTCAGTAAAAAAGCGACAACGGAAAGGATCGCGATGAAAATGAAATTCCTGAAAGATATTTTTTCTGCATCGCCGAAAACCATGATCTCCATCATCATCAGCAGCGCGGTTCCGCTTCAGGATTCGCTTCAATTCGCCACTACAAAAACAGATTGGGACGGCGCTGTAGATAAACTCTCCATTGTGAATTCTTCCGTCACCGTGATCCGCACAGCGAACGGAAAGATCGAAGCGAAAGATGATGTAATGGACCAGGATAAAAAATACTGGGAAGATTTCATTCGCCAGTGATCAGAAGAAACTCTGGCTGGCGGTGCGCGAATTCACATCGTGATAGATGCCCGAATAGATGATCATGAATTCCAGCGCGCCCATTCCTTTCGTCGCGGTCGTGAGCGGAGAAATATTCACATCGTAATTGAACGCAGCGCCAACAGGCCCGATATCGAGACGGACATAACCGGAGAACGCATCACCAAGCCGGTACATTCCTCCGAGCGAAAGATATTTTGACGACTGGTAATTCGTGTAGTGCGAACGTTCCGACAGTTGATACTTCACTCCTGCTCCCGCGTTGATCATCATGGCAGGGCCCTGGCGGATGAATTCAAGCTGCGGAAGTAGCCATGCATTCGAATTCGAGCCCAATGCGATCTCTGCGTTCCAGTGCCCGGTGAATTTCATGTACAACTTATCGTGTCCGCCGAGAAAATCTATTTCCGGTTTACTCAGATGATGCACCGCCAATCCCGCGCACATTTTAAACCGTTCGTTCGCTGCCGTAGTGAAAGCTGTTCCCAATGCGTAATCTCCGAATCCGTAATGATCATTCGGCGTTGGTGTTTCACCTGTGGGCAATGTTGGATCGTACGCGAGGTTGACGAACTGCATATCCCAGCTTTCTCCATTGAGACTGATACTTCGCTGAACAAATCCCGCCGAAAATCCCAATGAGAAAAACGATTTTCCGCTTCCGTCGAATGATTTATTATAGGAAAACAATCCGTTGAAATAATTATCCTTCAGGCTTGAGCTTCCTGCTTTGTCCACATTCGCGTTCACACCAACGGCCCAGAAATCGGGCGTGGTTCTC
>DATJEX010000320.1:0-4982 GCA_035496135.1 Bacteroidia bacterium | reverse complement strand
ATCGAGCGTTGAACCGATCTTGTAAAATGTCGCCCAGCTTATATTGCCCTGTTCATTGTAAGCCATCACAAAAGTCCTGTCCACACCTTCCCATTCCTGCCCGATGGAATCTTTCCCGGCTTTGGTCTGCAAGACCTGGTGATATTCCTGTTTCACCATTTTCACTTTGCCTTTGATGTTGTCATTGGCGAGGTCGGTTGTTGTTTGAGAAGAAAGAGTGAAAGTGAAGGGGAAAGTGAAGAGCCCCCCTACAATAAATTTCCGGAGGACAGGGGAGAGAGTGAGTAATTTTTTCATGATGTGTGTTGGTGTGTGAAGGATAAAAATAGAATTTTCAGGGGAATAATAACAAAACTTGTGCCGCCGGGTGAAAAGTGAACCAGCTATTTCGGCTCATATATTTCAATTTCTGGCTCATTCATAAAGATTGTACTTCCACCGGGATTGAAAACGTCAACTATGAGCTCATCATCTTCATGAAGAATTACCGGTGTGATATAATCTGCGGTAATATGTATCCGATGTCCAACCTCCGTTCGATGGGTAATATCAACCGGTTGGTATCCGTAAGTCTGCCCGCGACGCCCGATCATTGCGAATGAGATCAGGCAAGGATTCAGGGATGAATCATTAACATAAACCCAAACGGAATAACGTACACGGAGATAATCTTTGGAGGTGAGGCTTGAAAATTTTTGCCGGAATACACCACCAAACTGAAAATCTTTATTAAGTTTCAGATATTTCATGGGTGGAATTCCGATGGAGTCGATGATTTGTGATTGCGGAATTGAGCCATCGTGTTCAATGTCAATCTTGATTTCTCTAGGATCCTTGACCGATACATCAACATCAAGAGGTACTGCATTCCCCCGATCGATCTCCATCAATTTCCTCCATTCCGGCTTAACTTCTGTTCTTCCGAATATTTTCCAGTAATAGTCCTTCGTCATCAACTGATCACTCAGGATATCATTGTTCATCTGCCAGGTCTGGAAAAGATTCAGCCAGACAAAGAAGAGGAGAATGAATGAACCAAAAATGCGGATGACCTTTTTCACGGAAACGATCTCGATGAAATATCCGAGCGGGATCGCCATCAGTCCGTACGATTGCACAAAAGCGCGCTGACCGAAACTTCCGGCGTACCACCAGCATTCCCAGCTGGAAATGAACCAGAGATTCGCGAGAAAGAAAAGGAGAAACGGAATGAATAAATTCTTCTTCCACTTCCACGAGAGCAAAAGCCCCGCTACCGCCAATGCCATGATCGGGGTGTACAGCAACCAGCCTTTTTTGTAACTGAAGAGAACTTTCCAGGTGAATGGAGAGAAGAAATCAAATCCTTCGGTATGATTGAACGAGAACCAGTGTCCGCTCGTGTATTTCCAGTAGAAAAGCTGGATAGAACCGACAGCCATCATTCCAAAGACCAACAGCAGCACGTGAGAGAAATTCCGGGCGAGTAATTTCATTTTTTCTTTCAGGGAGGGAATTCCCGAAATGTTCCAGAGCAGTGGAATGATCAACCAGACGATCTCCGACGGACGTGTGATAGTCGCCAGCCCGATGAGCATACCTATATATAAGGACGTTTTCCGGTCCGGCCGTTCGTGCCATTTGATCGTGAGCAGCAGGATTCCGCAATCAACAGCAAAGAGATGAATGTGCGGAAGAAGATCGTTGTAAGTAGCGTAGTAATAAAGATTGGTTCCAACCGCGATGAGCGCCATCACGATCGATGTGTTGCTGTCGTTGAAGAATCTGAGCAGCAATTTCCGCAAAAGCCAGAATCCGAGAATCGCGTAGAACAATGCCGAGAAGATCATTGCCCACTGATAAGGCGGAGAAAGTCCGTCGGGCGGATAACCGAAAATTTTCGCGAAGAGATGCCCGGCCAGAAAGAAAGGAAGATTGCAGATCGCGAGTCCGACCGGGTACACATTCACTTTTCTCCCGTTCACACCATCCCATACCTGGTAAAAAGGCCGGCCCGGTTCATATTTGTTATTCAGCGAATCGATCCAATGTTCTGTAATTCCAGGATCCTTATATATAAGTGTGGCCGGGAGATGCAGGTAATAACCGTAATTGTCCCAGCTGATGGCGTAGGATTCCCGGATGAACGGCTCGATGGAAAAGACCTGCTGGAGTTTGATGAAAACAAAGACCGCCGAGATGAAAAGGAAAGTATATTTTGAGAGACGGTTCAAAGGGGGAACGAATTACGAATCGCGCTAATGTCCAAATTACGGATCATACGAATATACGAAGGTGAGTAGAAGCGACGACTCCACGCATCCAGATTAGCATATTAGAGCCATTCGCAATTCGTTCCCTTCTTACATCAATTCTTCACGGAAGAAAAATTCCTTTCCAGTCCCACGCACATCATGATGGTGCACGCGATCACGAGCAGGTGCGAAAGATCGTTGAAGTTGAAGTACGCTTCCGAAATGGAAAGTTTGGCGCCGGCGATCACGGCAGGAATAGCCGCCGTGGCAATTCCGATCCCGAGCCATGTGGAAGAAACGATCCTGCGTTTGTACTGACTGAAATTGATGAACATGATCGGTAACAACCCAACTCCGGTGTCGATATTCACCGCGGCGAACTTCCTGGTGATGATCATGAGTATGCCGCAGAAAATGAATTGAAGGAGCCCGATCACTATAATCATCCTGACTTTTTCTTTGAAGTACAATTTAGTTGTCCCAACCTGCGCGAAGAATACACCGATCATCTGCAGCCAGCCCATGCTGATCCAGATCCAGAAGTGAATGTGTTGCGGGGTGTAAGCCGAAAATCCATGAACGAAGATCCCGACAAACGTCGCAAGCGCAAAAAAGAAAAAGAAGAATCGCCACGCCTCAGCGCCCGGAATGGTTTTGCGGAATTTAGAGATCCGGAAGAAACACCACATGCCGGCGAGGAACATCAACAGGTTGGAAAGAGCGGTCTGCGGATCGCGGATGATGAGGCCGTGAAAGTGAAATTCTGTGAAGTACTTGATCACAGCGCAAAGGTAACAAGGGGGAACGAATTGCTAATCGCAGCGCGCAAATTGCGCCCACACTTCGAATATGCGAAGTACGAACTGCGGATAAAGGAATTCGATCTTCCGGAATCCGGACTTCGCATATTCGCGGTAATTCGCATTTCGTTCCCTTGATGCAGTACCTTTGTTCCACATGAGACCAAAATCAGATCACAAAGGGCCCGCTCCTCTTTTATTGCTGAAAGAAGCGCTTGAATATTATTACCTGAAAGGATTCGCCGCCGACCGTGCATTGAATGAAACATTCCGCCATCATAAACTGCGCGATGAAAGATTGCGTGCCGACCTGGCGAAAAGACTTTATGGGATCATTCGCTTCCGCCGCCCGATCGTTACCGCGATAGGAGAGGAGCGGTTTGAAACAACGGATGATCTGAAATTGCTCGTCGATACGTTCAATAAGTTCAAAAAGATCTATAAAGGAGAAGAACTTCCGGGAAAAGATGAGCCGATCGTTCAGAAACTGATGAAATACATGCGCGTGCGGAAGATGCGCGAGTCGTTCGATGATTTCTTTGATGAATTGGCGTTGAAAGAGCTTGGTGAAGAGAAATGGAATGAAGTTTCGGCCGAATTGAACCGCGATCCGCGTTTGTTCCTGCGCGTGAACACACTTAAAACGACAAAAGCAGAGCTTATCGCGCTTTTGAAGGCAGAAGGAATGAATTTTTCTGATGTGAATGGGGGAGAAGAGGCGCTGATGTCGGATGAATTCTACAACGTGTTCACTTCAGATGCGTTTCACCAAGGATTTTTCGAGATCCAGGACATTTCATCACAACAGGTTTCTCAATTCTGTGACCTGAAGTCGGGATTGCGTGTGCTGGATGCGTGCGCGGGCAACGGAGGAAAGACATTACATCTCGCCGCGCTGATGAAAAATAAAGGAAAGATCATCGCGATGGATGTTTCGGAGCGAAAACTGGATGAATTGCGATCACGATGCGTGCGGAATGGTGTTGATGTGGTCGAAACGAAGCTGGTGAATGCAAAAACGAACTTCGATGAGATGAAAAACACATTCGATCGCGTGCTGATCGATATTCCGTGCAGCGGAACAGGCGTGATGAAACGGAATCCGGACATCAAATGGAGATTTGATGCGCGTAATTTGCAGGAATTGCAACTTCAGCAGCAAAATATCCTGAATACATACGCTCAACTCGTGAAACCAGGAGGCAAATTGATCTATGCAAGCTGCAGTATTCTTCCATCTGAAGGTGAAATGCAGATCAAAAAGTTCCTTGAATCTGCCGACGGCGGAGAAAAATGGGAGAAAGAAGATGAAATACGCATCGATCCATCGTTCGGCGACGGATTTTTTATGTGTCGTTTGAAAAAGATCAGTTGATCATTTTTCGCCCGATTCTGCATCATTTCGGATCAATTCGGTGCAACAATGCTCGCAGAAAAAAATTTCAGAGCAAAAATTATTTTTCATTTTTTCATTGGAGAAATCGCAGAAAATTTTTTCAAAATGAAATTTTCAACGCGAAAAAAATTCTCGCCGCGCGAAAAAAAATTCTTCGCCGATTTTTTGGTCAGATAATGAAATCGTCCTTATTAACAAAGCAGTGTTGAAAAATATGATGTTCATAATTTTTTTTATGTGTTGATTTTGACTTACTTCGTCAGCAAATAAATTTTTTCAAAAACCAAAAACCATGGCAAAGAAAGCAACCAAAAAGAAAGCTGCTAAGAAAAAACCAGCTAAGAAAGCTAAGAAAGCAAAGAAGAAGTAATTTTTCTCTGTAAGCTTCAAGAAAAGATCCCGGCTCAGCCGGGATTTTTTCTTTCTACCCTCTGCCCACTTGCCATCGCGCGGGGAGCGAATTACAGATGTATACGGATATGCGAATTACGGATCGCACAAATTCTTTCCGACCCACTTGCCATCGCGCGGGGAGCGAATTACAGATGTATA
>DATJEX010000319.1:0-16359 GCA_035496135.1 Bacteroidia bacterium | reverse complement strand
CGGATATGCGAAGTGCGAATTGCAAATCTGCGAATGGTAATTTGTCTTCGCATCATTCGCTGTTCGCACTTCGCATATCCGCACCCGCGGTTTCACCGCGAGAATTCGCAATTTGTTCCCCCGACTATTTTACTTCGGTATAATCACTCGGTATCGTGAACATATTATCGTTTACCGTCTTCGCTTCGAGGCGTGTCACTTCGAGTCTGCCCTTCTCCACTCCTTTCAGATCGGTCCAGATGGCGAGCAGTGGCATGGAGCCGTCTTTCAACCCGGTGAGTGCCGCGTAGTACGTCGAGAAATTTTCCTGGCGATTCAGCATTTTCAGCATCGGCATGAAGAAATTGAATTTGCCCGGCGTTATCCAGTAACTGATCTTCGAACTGTCGGCTGCCACTGTCACGACCTGTTCGCTGCATTTGTAACCGAAAAGTTCTTTTGTCTTTTTAGTGGCAACAACAGCCGCACCAGCCGGAGCAGCGAGTCCGCCTTTCGATACGCGCGTTCCCCAGAGCTTACGGTCCGGAAGAAGATACTTCATCGTATCGATTTTGGTGTTGATGATGAAACTTCCTGAAACGATCCTCGAATCGGGAGCGAATTCATCGATACGGACTTTGTCTCCTTTGATGAAGTATTCGTAATTGACAACATCTTTTCCCGTTTGTTTTTTGACCTCCATCACACCCTCGAACGTCTGGGCATGAAGTGCAGTGGTAAAACAGAGAATGAATAATGGAAGGATCCGGCGCAGCATTTTTGTTTGTTTTTTTGTTAACGAAAGATACAAAAAAGTGAAGGTGAAAGTGACCGTGAACGGGCATCATAAAAGGAAGCAAAAGGGCAACTATCCCTTTCACATTCCCGTTCACCTTCACTACTTACCCGTTTATCTACCGAATATTGTGCCAGACTCCCTTTATTTTTGGGGAATGTCAGAAAATAAGACCGTTGGAAAATGGGGCGAACTCGAAGCGGTTCGGATCCTGCGCGAAAAAGGGATGAAGGTCCTCGATATGAACTGGATCTTTCTCCATCTCGAGATCGACATCATTGCCATGGATGGCGACCAACTCGTGATCGTGGAAGTGAAGACGCGCGGCACGAATGCGTTCGGTGAACCGGAAACTTTTGTCTCCAAAAAGAAACAATCGAATCTCATCCGCGCGGCGAATCTTTATCTCGAACACAAAAAGCTCGATTGCGAAGTGCGGTTTGATGTGGTGGGAATTGTGCGGGAGAATAATAAGATCACTTCAATTCATATCCCCGGAGCGTTTAGTCCGTACGGGGGATAAAATCCGATCGGCGGGAACGAACTGCGGAATCATTCACGCTAAAGCGTGACTGTGCGAAAATGACGAAATGCGAACCTGCGAAAATTGTGCGCAAGTAACGCTTCGCACTGTTAGCATTTTCGCACTTCGTTATTTTCGCACCCGCCTTTTCTGCGGGAGTCCGCATTTCGTTCCCCTTAGAAAACTTTCTCCGCCACTTTTCTCGTGGCTTCACTCGTTCCCATCGTGTAGAAATGCAAACACGGAACTTTCGCCGCGATGAGTTCTTTTGATTGCTGAATGCACCAGTTGATACCCACTTCTTTCACCGCTTTGTCGTCCTTGCACATTTCGATCTGTTCATAGAGTTCGTGCGGGATATCGATCTTGAAAATTTTGGAGAGCGCCGGAATTTGTTTTTTGCCGGTGATGATCTTCAGGCCCGGAATGATCGGAACATTGATCTCCATTTTGCGGCAGAGATCCACGAACTCAAAATATTTTTTGTTGTCGAAGAACATCTGCGTCACGATGTAATCCGCTCCTGCGTCAACTTTCGCTTTGAGGTGTTTCAGATCGGTGATCATGTTCGGCGCTTCGAAATGTTTTTCAGGATATCCTGCAACTCCCACGCAGAATTGTGTCGGTGCCATATCGACCACATCTTCGTGCATGTACTTGCCATTGTTCATGTCATGAACCTGTTTCACCAGGTCGATCGCGTATTGATGTCCGTTCGGTTCAGGAACGAATGTCGGTTCGGTTTTGATCGCATCACCGCGCAGCAACAGCACATTCTCAATTCCCAGAAACTGGAGATCGATGAGCGCGCTTTCCGTTTCTTCCTTGGTGAATCCGCCACAGATGATATGCGGAACAGCATCCACATGGTAACGGTTCATGATTGCTGCGCAAATTCCGACTGTTCCCGGGCGTTTGCGGATGGAAACTTTTTCAAGATAACCTCCGTCACGCTTTTTGTAAACATATTCCTCGCGGTGATAGGTCACATCCACGAACGATGGTTTGAATTCCATCAATGGATCGATGCCCTCGTAGATGGAACTGATGCTCTTTCCTTTCAGCGGAGGAAGAATTTCTATGGAGAATAAAGTTGAATTTGCGGATTTGAAATGGTCGGTGACTTTCATGGGCAGCAAAAGTAGTCAACAGAAGGCAGAATGCAGTATGCAGCAGGTGGTTTTTCAAAGAGGAATCCGCTATTTAACTACTGAGTCATTGCAGTTTACGCAGTACTGCTTTCCGCTTACCGCTTACTGCCTACTTTTTAGTTACATTTGCCGTCCTTTTATCAATGAAAAACATCCGCAATTTCTGTATCATCGCCCATATCGACCACGGGAAATCCACCCTGGCCGATCGTTTATTGGAATTCACCAAGACGATCTCCTCGCGCGATATGGAAGCGCAGGTGCTCGATGATATGGACCTGGAGAAAGAGCGCGGCATCACCATCAAGAGCCACGCGATCCAGATGAATTATGAATACAAGGGTGAGAAATATGTGCTCAACCTCATTGATACGCCCGGCCACGTCGATTTCTCCTATGAAGTTTCCCGCTCTATCGCTTCGTGCGAAGGTGCGCTGCTCATCGTGGATGCTGCACAGGGGATCCAGGCACAAACCATTTCCAATCTTTATCTCGCCCTGGAAAATGATCTTACCATCATTCCTGTTCTCAATAAAATTGATCTTCCATCGGCTGAACCAGAAGTGGTGAAAGACCAGATCGTGGATCTGCTCGGATGTGAACGGGATGAAATTCTTGCCGCTTCCGGAAAAACAGGAGCCGGCGTTTTCGAAATTCTCGCTGCCATCTGCGAGCGTATTCCTCCCCCGAAAGGAGATCCGGCTGCTCCGCTGCAGGCACTCATCTTCGATTCTGTTTTCAATTCCTTCCGCGGAATTATCGCTTACTACAAAATTCTCAACGGAGAGATCCGCAAGGGAGAAAAAGTGAAATTCATCAATACGGGGATGGAATATGGTGCGGATGAGGTTGGCGTATTGCGGCTGAAAATGGAACCGCGCGATGTGGTAAAGACCGGCGATGTAGGTTACATCATTTCCGGAATTAAAGATGCGCGTGAAGTAAAAGTCGGTGACACGATCACGAGTGTTGCGCGCCCGAGCACGACTTCCATCAAAGGATTTGAAGATGTGAAGCCGATGGTCTTCGCCGGCATTTTTCCGGTTGACACGGACGACTTCGAAGAGTTGCGTTATTCCATGGAGAAACTGCAGCTGAACGACGCGGCGCTCACGTGGGAACCGGAATCATCTGCCGCTCTCGGATTTGGTTTCCGCTGCGGATTCCTCGGCATGCTGCACATGGAAATTGTACAGGAACGCCTCGAGCGTGAATTCAACATGACGGTGATCACAACCGTGCCGAACGTTTCCTACATCGCGCACACAACGAACGGAGAAGTGATCCACATGAACAATCCGAGTGATATGCCTGATCCGGGCAGAATTGATTTCATCGAAGAACCATACATCAAAGCGAATATCATTTCAAAAACAGAATACGTGGGCGGCATCATGAAGCTGTGCATGGAAAAACGCGGAGTGATCATCAACCAGAATTACCTCACGACAGATCGCGTTGAATTGGTTTTCGAAATGCCGCTCGGAGAAATTGTATTCGATTTTTACGATAAGCTGAAAACGATTTCCAAGGGATACGCTTCATTCGACTATCATATGATCGGTTATCAAACATCAGATCTTGTGAAACTGGATATTCTCATCAATGGAGACCAGGTCGACGCTTTGTCGGCACTCATTCACAAAAGCAAAGCACACGATTTCGGAAAGAAGATCTGCGAAAAATTAAAAGAACTCATTCCGCGCCAGCAATTCCAGATCGCGATACAGGCTGCGATCGGTGCGAAGATCGTTGCGCGTGAGAATATTTCCGCGATGAGAAAAGACGTGACCGCGAAGTGTTACGGTGGTGATATCTCGCGTAAACGCAAACTGCTCGAGAAGCAGAAAGAAGGAAAGAAACGCATGCGCCAGATCGGAAGTGTGGAAGTCCCACAGAGCGCGTTCATGGCGGTGCTGAAACTGGATTGATTTCTTATTGTCTAGTCGAAGTCTTCATTCTTTTCTTCGGTCTTTTCCAATCCAATTTTATTTCTGCTAAGCACAAGAACTTCATTCGTTCCGATAAAGCTCAGTGAAATCGCTGACCATGGAACGATCGCAATCCCTATTATCAACAGACCCATTGCCCAGAATCCCGGGAAACTGTATTCGTATGCCTTGAGTGGGTTATTAGGGTCAAAAATCACGGGGATGTCTTTTTCCATCATTCTTACACTGGAAAGAATGCTTGTTGAGAATTGAAAGGTTTTGCCCTGCCAGGAAAATTGAATCACGTGTTTCTGCCCACGGACACCAATTCCTCCGATACCCGTAATACCATCATAAAAATTCACCACTTCGCCGAGTGTGCACTCTCCACTTGACAAAAACCAGAGCCGATCGCCAAGATAGATGAAGATCATCAGCAATATACCGATGAGCCAAACCGTTGTCCTTCTTAGACGCATTTTGAGAATTCGGTTATAATAAAAATCGAGATCAAAGTTATGCAACCTGCTTTCTCTATTACCCGCTCTCATGAAAGCTCTACGAACTTTAGATGCGTTTATCGCGATATTGAAACTGAATTGATCTACTCCTAAAAACACTGCTTACCGCCTTCTGCCAACTGCTTACTTTTTTCTCTTCTTCAATCTTGCAATGGTCTCCTTCTGATCCTGCAGCATCTGCATCAGCATTTCGATCTGTTTGTGAAGACGCTCGATCTCATTCTTGTAATACTCGGTTGACCCCGGTTGACCTTTGGTAAACACGCCGCCTTTTTCCTGCACCACGTTCTCAATACTGCTTTCCGAAACGTCCAGCACCCTGAAAATATCCTTCAGTGTTTCCGGATTCACTTTTCCCGTCTTTTCGATATGAGACACCAATGGCCGCGCCTTATGGATCCGTTTTGCGAGCCCTTCCTGCGTAAGCCCTTTAGCTACTCTCGCCAGCTTGATCTTTTTACCAATGTGCATGCTGTCAAGGTAACAACCACTCTATTGTCTTTTTGTTTGTTTTATTTACATTTGGTCAATTGATTATTAAATCCGGAATGACGCGAGAGATCCTGCTAAAACTTGATGCTGCCCTGAAAAAAGAAAGTCCTGCCGAGAATTTGCTTATTTCAAAACGGGGATATTATTTCTATTGGAAGAAATCGGATAAATGCCCTTCGGCGATCAGGATCCATCGCCACGATTGCGGTTACTGCGCATGGGGATCGGGAAAGATCAGGAAAACGAAAAGTACGCGCACCGGGAGGTGGATCGGGCCCTTCCGGAATATCGCACTTGTAAAAAAATTCATCCGGTCGCAATTCAGGAGGCTTCCCGAAAAAGCGATAGTGAAATGTTCGTGTACGGAATGAATTTCCCGCGCCAGCTCAACACCCCCATAGGCAAAATCCAGGCTTTTTCTTTATACCAATCACCGTAAGTCCGCCGTTCCACACTTTTATACAACTATCTATTCCCGTAATTCTATATTTTAAATTGCGTTTTTCGGTATTATTTTTTACCTTTCACCAATGATACCGAGAGTTTTTGACCTGCAAATAAAAAAGTACATGCGCATCTTTCCCGCCGTGGGGATCATCGGCCCGCGCCAGTGCGGGAAGACCACCATGGCGAAACTCATTCGCAAAGAACTCGGTGATAAAGCCGCGTATTACGACCTGGAGGATCCGGTGGACAATGCGAAATTCGATAACGCTTCCTTCCTGCTCAGCAATCTGAAAGCGAAGACCATCATCATCGACGAAGTGCAGCGCCGCCCCGAACTGTTTGCTATTCTCCGTTCTGTCATTGACAAGAACCGCAGGAACGGGCGCTTCCTGCTGCTCGGTTCCGCTTCGCCCGAAATGGTGCGCGGCTCTTCCGAATCACTCGCGGGAAGAATCGGTTTCATTGATGCCACACCTTTCCAGCTCACCGAACTTCCGGATACGATCGAAGCGATGAACAAACACTGGCTGCGCGGAGGATTCCCGGGAGCATGGCTCGCGCGCAACAGCAGCGATGCGCACGCGTGGATGAATTCGTTCACGCGCACCTTCATCGAACGCGATCTGAATTCGCTTTTCGGAACCACCTTCACACCGTCGGTCATGTTCCGCCTCTGGCGCATGATCGCGCATCATCACGCGCAGGTGTGGAATGCCGCTTCGTTCGCGAAAGGGCTTGATGTGAGTGCGATGACCGTGAACCGTTATGTGGATCATCTTTCAGGCGCATTCATGGTGCGGAAACTTCAGCCCTGGTACGAGAACAATAAAAAACGTCTGACCAAAGCGCCGAAGATCTACATCCGCGATTCGGGCGTGCTGCATCACCTGCTCGGCATTCACGATATGAATACGCTGTTGAACCATCCGGTCGTTGGCCATTCGTGGGAAGGATACGTGGTGGAACAGATCTGCAACGCGTTGCCGCCGTCTGTTTTTCCGCATTACTACCGCACGCACGACGGAGCGGAAATGGATCTCGTTCTCGTGAAAGGAATTCGCCCGGTGGCCTGTGTGGAAGTGAAATTCAACACGGCTCCGGTCGTTACGAGAGGAATGGCACAAAGCATCACCGATCTGCGCCCCAAGAAAAGTTTCATCGTGACGCCGGGCGACGTGCATTCCTGGTCCGTACGGAAAGGGATCACCGTGTGCGGACTTCGCCCTTTCCTGGAGAAAGAGCTTCCGGGCCTGATCAAATAATACCGTAATTCGCAATTCCAACTTGCGTTTTTCGGTATTATTTCTGTCATTTTACCAATGAAACATGATAAATTACGCCTGCATATAAATTGGGTCACCGGCAACGGACAACCGACAACCGCCTCGCTTCCGCATCACTCTTCACATAATCCTCAAAAACCGGGTTCGCGATGAACGAACATTTCGCGATGGTTTCTGAAACTACGTCCGCGATCTGCAGGAATCCGATCTTCTCTTCCAGGAAAGCCTGCACGGCAATTTCATTCGCCGCGTTCATCACGCAGGGAATATTTCCACCGCGCTTCATCGCATCGAACGCGATCTGCAGACAGGAAAAAGTTTCCAGGTCCGGCTTCTCGAAATTCAGGGAAGGATAATTTGCGAAATTGAACCGCGGGAAATCGGAATTCAATCTTTTCGGAAAACCGAACGCGTACTGGATCGGCAGTTTCATGTCGGGCAAACCCATTTGCGCTTTCATACTTCCGTCGCGGAACTGCACGAGTGAATGCACAATGCTCTGCGGATGAACGATCACGTCGATCTGTTCCGGTTTCAGTCCGAACAGCCATTTCGCTTCGATCACTTCGAGCCCCTTATTCATCAGCGTCGCCGAATCGATCGTCACCTTCGCTCCCATTTCCCAGTTCGGATGTTTGAGCGCGTCCTTCTTCGTCACGTTGGCCAACTCACTTTTTTTCTTTCCCCGAAATGGTCCGCCCGAAGCAGTGAGGTAAATTTTCTCAATGGGATTTTCAAATTCGCCGGCGAGGCATTGAAAAATTGCGGAGTGTTCCGAATCGACGGGGTAAAGATTCACTCCTTTTTCTCTCGCCGCTTTTGTCACGAGATCACCTGCAACGACAAGCGTTTCCTTATTCGCCAACGCAATTTGTTTTCCCGCGTTCACCGCCGCAAGTGTGGAACGCAATCCCGCGTAACCCACAATGGCCGCAAGCACCATGTCGATCGATTCCATCTGCACGACTTCCGCTAACGCTTCTTCTCCGCCGTAAACTTTTATTCCTTCATCAAGCAACGCATCTTTCACCATTTTCAAATGAGAAAGTTGATTGATGACGACCACATTCGGTTTGAACTGCAGCGCCTGTTTGATGAGCAATTCTGCGTTATTCCCCGCAGCCAGCACTTCCACCGAAAACTCTTCGGGATGCGCAGCAACTACATCAAGCGCCTGTGTTCCGATGCTTCCTGTTGATCCGAGGATCGCGAGGCGTTTGCAGTTTTCTGTTGTTTGCTTTGAGTTGCTCACTTTGTCAATTGAAATTTCACAGGGATTGCATAAAAAGAAGTGTCTCTTCTTCCTCTATTTAAAGCTGGCTGAAAGTTAGGCAACATCTTAACACCTGCTATTGCTGCACTATCGAGGTCCTTTCTTACACTTCGAATTACAATGATGTCATAAATTTTCCCCACTGTATCAATTTTTAGCTTTAACAAAACACTTCCTGTTATGCCATCTCTTCGAGCAGAAGTCGGATAGCGGACATTCCTTGACAGTAGCGTTCGCAACAACGAATCTCCTCCTGGAAATTTTGCAGCACCGGGAGAGCTTACATTATACCTGAGTGAATCGGTTTTGAATAAACTATCACTTCCGTCTGCTACTCTTTTCAAAACATCAGAGCCGAATCCTTCTACTGCATTCAACATTTCCTTTCTATAACAAGAGTCATTTTCAATTCCCATATTATCTACCAGAACCAGAAACCCTGAGTGAACGTAAACTTTTTTTCCGTAATAGATATAGAACATTTCTTCGGCGTAAGGCCCGTACTGTCTCGGTAATTGAGAAAGAGTTATATAATATCTTCCTTCTTTGATTTCCGAATCGGCAGTCTTGGTCCATTTCTCGCAGATTGAGTCAGCAAGTAACGTCTTAGAATCAACACTGCCACCTGAGCTACATCTGCAAAATATAAACAGGATGAATACTGAAGAAATCGTCACCGGTGATTTCCAAATCTTCAAATTTTCAAATCTTTGAATCATTTCGATCTGCGGCTTACTTCGGTAATATCGGGGGGAAATTCGTCGCGAGAATTCTCAATTCCGTCCGGCGGTTCATCTGCAGCAGAAACTGGTGATCGTCGCTCTTTTCATCAGGAGCTGTTAAAGAAATGAATTTGTCGGTAAGAATGGTTCCTGCTTTAACGACAGTTCCCGAAGGAAGAATGACATCCTGGTACAGCGTGAACGGTTCAGCCTCGCCATAACCTTTCGCCATCAATCGCTTTGGTTCTATGCCGAGTTTGATCAGAGAATCCACGCAAGCCTGCGCGCGCGCCTGCGTGAGTTTGGAATCACAGTAATCACAGCTCTTGTCTGTATGATTCCCGATCTCCACGACGAAATTATGATGGTCACGGAGAAAATAAGAGATGATCCGCAGCGAATCCATTCCATTGTAATTCCCGTTCTTCAACACTGCCGGTTTGTCGAATTGGTAAAGTATTTTCGGGATGATGACATTATCTCCCATTTCAAAAGCAGTGTCGTTGATCGTTTTGTATTTCGGCTTTGCGAAATCGATCTTCGAGAATGAATTCAGAACAACAAAAGAAATTACCGCCGCCCCGACAACGAATCTTCGTATTCCCGAATTGTAAATCGTAAATCCCAAATTGTAAATTATTGAATGACCATATACTCCTGCGGATCCATCGCTGTTCCGTTGTACCACAATTCAAAATGAAGATGCGGGCCCGCGATCCCTTCACCGGAACTTCCCACGATCGCGATCGGGTCTCCTGCTTTCACATATTCTCCCGCTTTCTTCAGCAGCGCGGCGTTGTGTTTGTAAATGGAAATGATATTGTTCGAATGCTGCACTTCGATCACGTATCCATCGTCGGTCGTCCAGCTGGCTGAAATAACTGTTCCGTCGAGTGTGGCACGGACCGGTTCGTTCTCATCATCCGCCGCGATATCTACTCCGTAATGACTTTCTGCAGCATTGAACGCATTGCTTACCGTTCCCTGGATCGGCACGAAGAAAAAGAAATCGCCGATACCGCCTTTTCGGTTGAAATTCACCTGCAGCGAATATTGATCCGTTCCTTCCACATCCGCCCGGAGGATCGAATCTGCTTTCGATGGCTTCAGGTTGAAATTGCTGTAATTCTTGGTGGAATCATGCGGATTCTTCGGATGTTCCGCTGAATCATTTCCCATGAGGATCATCTGCACATTGTCATAGAATTTCTGCCGGTCATCCACCACTTTCTGGAGCGAATCCATTTTGATCGTCATACCGATCAGGTCGGTTGCATCTTCATTGCTCGCGTAACCGGGAATGTACTCGCGTATGGGCGTGAAAGCGATCAGGATCACAACAAGCGCAGTCATGACGATCGTGATGCCGGCGATGAAAATGAGAAATCCCAATGGCGTTTGGCGAAAGGAAAAGCGTTCTTCGAACGTCTCATCGTTCATCACCACGAGCCGATAGCGGTTGCGCAGTCTCGTACCCAGCTTTGCTTTTCCTTTATTTTCAGTCATTTTCGGAGAATAGCAAATATCGCTAAAAAGTGAAGAGTGAAGGTGAAAGTGAAAGGGGCTTTAACGACTATTATCACCTTCCCATTCCCGCTTCCTTTCACTTTCACTTTCACCTTCACTTTATGGAGGCAACCAACCGGATTTTAGCCGTCTTTCCTCAAAGGAATACACTATTTTTGCCCTCCCGGCGTTAGAAAGCCGGATTTTTATTCTGTGACAAGGACGCGCCTATACAAATTCACACTTCCCCTTCTCGTGGTAATGCTCGTGATCGCCGCATGTTCTACAACCAAGAACAAGTGGATCAATCGCGGTTATCATAACATGACTTCGCGGTTCAACGGGTATTTCTACGCGAAAGAGAACATGAAGTCGGCGATCGATATGGTGAACAAGAATTACGTGGACGATTATTCCCAGCTTCTTCCCATTCACCAGCTTCCGAATACCGCCGAGACGAAAGGCTGCTACACATTCCTCGAGAAAGCGATGAAGAAAGCCACCACGGTGATCGAGCATCACGCCATCACCACCAAAGGAGGCGATGAGATTCCCGGCGCGGTGAAATGGATCGACGACAGTTATCTCATCATTGGCGAAGCGCGTTTTTACAAGGGAGAATATCTTTCTTCCATCGAGATCTTCGATTATCTCATTCTCAAATATTCCAAATTCGATATCCGTTACGACGCGATCCTCTGGAAAGCAAAAGCGGATATTGAACAGAATGGTTACACCGAAGCACAATCGCTGCTCGATGTGATCAACAATGATAAATCATGTCCCGACCGCCTGCAGGCCGAGATCAAAGCCACGTACGCCGATCTCGATATCGCGATGGGAAATTATACCGACGCGATCAAGAACCTCGAAGAAGCGGTGGAAGCGAATAAGAACAAGAAAGTCGAAGCGCGCTACACTTACATACTCGGACAGCTGTATGAAAAGCAGGGCAAAACGAAAGAAGCATATGATGCATACGCACGTGTGATCTCTCTGCACCCGGAATACACCATGCTGTTCAACGCGAAACTTTCCCGCGCCCGCCTCAGCGCATCCGATCCGAAGAACAGGACCGCAGCGAAAAAGGAATTGCAGAAGATGCTCACCGACGGAAAGAATGTGGATTACCTGGATCAGATCTATTACACGCTCGCGCAATTGGAAATGGGGGCGAACAATGAGAAAGGTGCGATCAATTTTTACCAGATGTCGGTTTCCTACAGCATCGGGAACAACAAACAGAAATCATTGTCGTATCTCGCCCTCGGCGATATTTATTTTCAGAAAGATGATTACGTGAATGCGCAGGCGTACTATGATTCCACGATGTCCTTTCTTCCTGCCGATTATCCCGATTACGCGGCCATCGGTGAGAAGAAGAAAAGCCTTACCACGCTTGTCGGTTATATCGATCTCGTAAAAACGCAGGACAGCCTGCAGATGATCGTGAAGAAATACGGAGATGACACGGTGAAACTTTATCCGTACATCGACAAACTCATTCAGCAGGCGAAGGAAGACGACAAGAAAAAGAAAGATGCGCTGGCTGCAGCTTTACTCGCGGCGAATACCACGACGACAGGGCTGGGCGGAAGTTCTTCTACCGGTTCCTGGTATTTCTACAATCAGTCCACCATCACGTTCGGGATGACCGAGTTCACGCGTAAATGGGGAAACAGGAAACTGGAAGACAACTGGCGAAGGGCGAATAAGGAATCAGTGATCACGGATGACGATCAGAGCACCAGTTCCGACACGGCGAAAAAAGCCGCCGCCGCCGCGGTGCCGGATAAATATTCACGCAAATATTATATCAAGGATCTTCCCTTCACCGATTCGGCACAGAAAGCAAGCGATTCACTTATTGCCGATGCGCTGTTCAATCTCGGATCCATTTACAAGGAACAACTGAAAAATTATCCGCGTTCCATCGAGTCGTTCGAAAGTCTCTGCAAGCGTTATCCAACGCATAAATATTCCATGCCTTCGCATTACCAGTTGTTCAAGATCTATTCCGACAAGAATCTCAAGGAACACGATGATGCGAAAGCACAGCTCCACAGTACGTACATCTGTACGAATGGACCGGAGACCGAATATTGCGAGCTGGTGAAAAATCCGGATCATGATGTGGTGGTCGGCGCGGAAAAGAAAAAAATCTCGGCTTATTACGATTCAACGTACTCGATCTATCTCGCGAAAGATTACCTGCAGGTGATCACCCGATGCAATTACGCCGATTCTGTTTTCGGAACGAAGCTCGACAAGAATGAACAGGCGGCGATGTTCGCGTACCTGCGCGCGATCAGTCTCGGAAAAACACAGGGCGTGGCGGCGATGGAAACTGCGATGACGAAGATCGTAGCGAATTATCCGAAGGATCCGATCCGCCCGCAGGCGCAGGCGATGCTCGACGCGATCCATAAAACAGCGAGCACCACGGTCGTCGATACAACAAAAGCGGTTTCGAGCATTTACACGGATAATGACAAAACGGAATACCAGTATGTGGTGATCGTGGAAACGGGAAAAGGTGATCTGAACAAATTCAAGATCGCGCTCTCCGATTTCAACACGGCGAATTATGCGTCGGCGGGATTATCGGTAACGAGCATCATTCTCGATGACAAGCACACACTCGTGAGTGTGAAAAAATTCGCGGATGAAACTTCAGGAAATAATTATTACACTGTACTCCGTGGCCATCCTGAATTATTCGGGCAATTGCTCAACGGAACGTACCAGGTCTTCACCATCTCCACCGAAAATTTCGCGATCTTCTACAAGGACAAGAACGTTGCCACGTACCAGTCGTTCTTCGACGCGAATGTGAAACCGAAATAGGGAGAATTACAGATCGTACGGATATACGGATTACAGATCTCCGAATTCAAATTGATTGCGATCGGCTGTTCAGATAATAAGTAATCCGTATATCCGTACGATCCGTAATCATCCCGCAATTTGTTCTGCATCCCTATATTCTCTACTTTTACTGAAATATGAGCGCCATGTTCAACAAAAACTCAAGTCCGATGAGCAAGAACTCTCCCGATTCAGGCACTGTGAATATTATCGGAGCCGGCACATCCATCGAAGGTGATGTCGTTTCTTCCGGAGATATCCGTATTGATGGTTCACTCAAAGGAACTGTCAAAACAAGAGGCAAACTGGTGGTCGGGCCTTCGGGCACTGTTGAAGGCGAAGTGAGCTGTCAGAATGCAGACATTTCCGGAACCATCCGTGGTAAGATCGGTGTTTCCGACCTTCTTTCCCTGAAAGCGACTGCAAAACTCAGCGGAGAAATTTCCACAGGCAAACTTGCTATCGAACCCGGCGCCGATTTCTCCGGTTCATGCAGCATGGGTGGCGTAGTGAAAGAGATCTCGCATGACAACGCAGAAACAACCCTCGCCGAAAAAACAGCTTAACAACGCTGCGAAATACAGCAGCATGGCATTCACCATGGCTGCGATCATTGTCCTCGGGACACTTGGCGGACGCTGGCTGGATACACATCTTCATCTTCTGAAATTTCCCCTCTTCACATTAGTGCTTGCACTCGCGTCTGTTTTCGCCGCGCTCTGGTATTTCATCCGCGACTTCATCAAAAAATGACCGATGCGAAATTTCATCCGGATCATTTTACTCCTCTGCCTGTTTTCCATTCATCTTCACGCGCAGAACACGGACATGCGTGCGGGAACTGCCGATCAGCGTGCGTTCATGCTCGCGGGCGGAATTTTCATCACTGATCTTTCGGAATTGAATGCGCATGTTTCCTCATTCGGAAATACGTCGGGATTCTCCAGCCAATGGTTCCTTTCCGGTTTACACCTCATCTGGCCCACAGCAACGAAATATTATGAATGGAAAGGAATGCTTGGATTCGATGTATTCATTCCGCAATTGATCAATGCGGGCGATACGGCGCAATTCACCTTGCGCGGATGGCATTTCATGTCAAGTTTATTCGCGAAAGATCTTTTTCGCCGCAACACGAAACTTGCATTCGAGATCGCGCCCGGAATAGAATGGGGAAAAGCGAAACTGCGAATGGAATTGCCCGGTTCGGAATTCCGGTATTCAAATGTTTTCATCGCGCCTTTCGCACGAATGGAATTCCGCTACATCATCAAAAGAGTGGCCATCGGCATTCGTGCCTGCTATCGTTTCGACCTCACCGATCCGTTATGGAGAGAGAAGACCGGGGGCATTTATTCATTCGGAAAAACAAGGTTCGCCGGACCCGGAGTTCAATTGTTTATCGGCCTCGGCCGTGCTTCTTAGAAATCAGTTTTTGAATTTCCATTCGTGTGATTAACTTTATGCGAACACCAGTTTCTCCTGATAAACTCTCTATTATGAAAAAAGCACTCCTGGTCATCACTTCGATCCTTATTTGCAAGCTCTCCTTTTCCACGGAATTTTTCAAACCGCATCGCGGACGAGCAAAAGATGCGAACAGCTCGCGCGCACTTTCCTTCGGCATTTCGAATTTCGATCCTGCGCCGCTCAATGGATATCTCAGTCAATTCACACAGCGGCAACCGTTCGTCGATCAATTCTATGCCATCGGTTACGAGGATTTCGCTGAGTCGTACCCGATCGATGCGGCCATTTCCCTCTCGTGGTTATTGCCACAGGAGAGTTTCGCAGGAGTGACCACTGATTCGCTCAGTTTCAAAGTGGGCGGCTGGCAATTGATGACGAGCATTCTCGGTTTCGACCTGATCAAATCGGATGTGGTGAATTTCACGATCGGGCCTGAGTTCAACTGGGGATGTTACAAACTGAAAAAGAATGCGGCGGGTGAAGCGCAGAAAAAATATACCAATCCATTTGTCGCTCCGGGCGGACGTGTCGATCTGCAATTCCAGTTCGGGAAATTCCTCATTGGTGGACGCGCGATGTACTGTTACGATATCACCGATCCGAAATGGAAACGCAAAGCTTCGGGGCTTGAAGTATTGCCGGGCACACTCAATCGCGGATTGAATTACACGGGATATATCGGTTTGGCGTTTGATTGATTTGTTGCAAGATGAGATCGCTTGCTGTTATTTTATGTTTTCTCATTTCCTTCGGATCACAAGCGCAGGGATTGGGAATTTCCAGCAGTTCGTATTTCAGCGACTTTTCCACCCTCAATTATTATTTCAATTCTTTGCCAACTGTTAGCGGCAATAACAGAGTGGCAATGAGAAATCCTATTGTTTCAATCGGCATTTCACAACATAGCGCATTATATGTTGGAAGAGCACTCACGTTTTCGTCAGATAATTCATTAGAGCTTTTTCTTCCTTCCGCTTTTCACGATGCGAACGATTCCCTTTTCTTTATTGTAAAAGGATATCATCTGACCACTTCCTTTCTTGGAGGCAGGATCATTAATAAAGGGCCGTGGCTATTCGTTCTCGGACCCGGAATTGATTGGGGCATTCTGAAAATCAAACGCATTCACAAGGATGGAACAGGAAACGGTTTGTATAAAAATACTTTTGCATCACCTTTAGCGAGAGCAGAACTACAATATTCCACCGGTAGAAGCCTCTTCTCTTTCCGGGTTTTTTACCGCTACGATATGTCCTCCTTGCATTGGCAGACAACAGACAGTTCCCTTCCTGAAATGCCGGAATTCGCATGGACAGGTTTCGGCTTCCAGATCGGTTTCAGTTTGTATATCCATAAATCTTCCTGAATCCGAACAAATCTTTTTTTCGTAATTACGT
>DATJEX010000318.1:0-8496 GCA_035496135.1 Bacteroidia bacterium | reverse complement strand
CGTGGTGGAATATTTCACGAACGGAAAGATCGCAGAGGATGAGAATTATTCCTACAGCGACTTCTCGGGCGTACAGCGTTATTATTACGCGAATGGCAACCTGCGCAAGGAAATGAATTACTACGCCGACGCGCTCGATGGTTTGCAGAAATTCTATTCCGAGAATGGAAAACTCGAACACACGGAAGTGTATGTGCTCGACGATTATTACGGAACATGGAATTATTACGGCACCGATGGAAATCCAGCGATGATCAAAACCTGGTACGACGACATGCAGTTGAGTGAAACGCAGGTTCCTCCACCGGTTGTTGTACCTACGAATCCGAAAGGTGGAAAGAGCGGAGGGAAATAATTTACAATTTGGAATTTACGATTTACAATTTTTGGGTCGCTAAAAATTCGACACTATGGAGTGTGGCAAAATTGGTTTCCCATTTATTCTTTTTACCGGCTTCCGAATTCCAAATCGCAAATTGTAAATCGTAAATTGTAAGTCGTAAATTGTAAATCGTAAATTCCCCAATGGCTAAATTCGCAAAATGGATAGGAGGGACGCTCGGCTGGGCTTTTGGCGGACCTATAGGCGCGGTCATCGGTTTTGCATTCGGCACCGTTCTCGACCAGGCGACGATCACCGTTACTTCCGGAACCGGAGCTGATGCGGACATGCACTACGATCCGAATGCGGCGCAGGGTGATTTCGCCGTGAGTCTTTTGGTGCTGACAGCAGCGGTGATGAAGAGTGATGGAAAAGTGCTGAAGTCGGAGCTCGATTACGTGAAAAAATTTCTCGTTGCACAATTCGGCGAAGCGCAGGCGATACGATTGTTACCTGTGCTGAAGGAATTACTCGTTCGCGACATTCCCGTGCATGAAGTGTGCGCGCAGATCAGGCGCTACATGCCCGAACCGCAGCGGTTGCAGATGCTGCATTATCTTTTCGGGATATCGGCGGCCGATGGAGAAGTGCACGCGAAAGAGATCGGGATCATTCACAACATTTCACGCTTCCTCGGAATTGATGATAACGATTTCAATTCGGTGAAAGCGATGTATTACCGCGATACGGAAAATGACTATAAAATTCTCGAGGTGGATCCGGATGCGTCGGAAGAGGAATTGAAAAAAGCGTACAGGAAAATGGCGGTGAAATATCACCCTGATAAAGTTGCGGATCTTGGTGAAGCCGCGCAGTTACGGGCGAAGGAACAATTTCAGAAAGTGCAGGACGCGTATGAGAATATCAAGAAGAAAAGAGGGATGTGAGGATTTGAGAATATGTGAATAAGAGAATCTCACTTGAAATAAGTGAATGCATAAGAATAACTCCTCAACTCCTCACATTCTCAACTCCTCATCTTCACTTCATCAGCACATCAATTCCTTCCACGGCCTCAGGTTCCATCGTACAGATGCAAGTCACGTCGAATGAATCGTACCAATCGCTGATCTTGTGATGCGGAATGAATTTCACACCTTCGTCAAATGTGTTCGGATCTTCCACGTCATTGAGTAAAAGGCCCGTTTTTGATTCTCCGTTCTTCAGGTAAATACGTGCCATTTCGCCGGTCATCATTGCTTCGATCATAGTTGTTGTTTTGCTTTCAAAAATAGCTGTGCCATATTACCGCATCATTAAGGGAAAATGGCGCCAACATGATGCTTTAATGCCATTCCGTCACTAAATTCAGGGTGGAACAGTGTTTGACCAACCAGCACAATGATAGACCTCCGGAAACATCTCATATTGCTGAAAGGGCTTTTCCCGTTCACTTTCGTGGCGATCATCTGGCTGGTGCAACTCGCGCAGGGATTTCTGCAGCAGGACTGGAGTAATTATTCCGTTCATCCGCGACATGTTGATGGACTGATCGGAATTCTTATCGCACCCTTGCTTCATGCCGGTTGGGCACACTTGCTCGGAAATACGATCCCGCTCATCGTACTCGGATTATTGCTCTTCGCTTCCTACAAGGAGATCGCGGGAAAAGTTTTCTGGCTCATTTATTTTCTGCACAGCGTGCTGGTGTGGTGCTTCGCGCGCAACGGGTATCACCTTGGCGCAAGCGGGATCATTTATGGCATCGCATCTTTTTTATTTTTCAGCGGACTCGTCAGGAGAAATCCGCCGCTTACCGTGATCTCTTTTCTCGTTGTCTTCATTTACGGATACATGGCGCACGGCATCTTTCCGTTCTTTCCCGAGATCTCCTGGGAAGCGCATCTGTATGGCGCATTGACCGGTTTGGTGTTTGCCGTTGTGCTGAGAAAAGAAGGCCCGCAACCGAGAAAATATTTCGTGGATGAAGAAGAGAAAGAGGATCATCTCCGCGTCATTCATAGCTCATTGGCGGAAGAAACGCAATCAACACAAGAAACAGAAGCAACTGAAGAAACGCAACCAACACAGGAAACAGACCAGCCATTTGATCAGCTGTTTCCACCACCTGTGAAGATCCATTACGAATGGAAGGAAAAAAAGAAGGATGGCGAAGAGGGCGAATGATTTTTCGTAAATTAGGAACAGAATGAAATACCTCATCGTACTGGCAATGGTCTCCCTTCAAACCCTCCATGCCCAGCAGTTCAAAAATGGAGGTTTGGAAGGTGAAGTAACACACAATATGTCGCAGTTACCTGACGACTGGCAGAGTGTTCCATACAATGATCCTATTTGCAAAGCCGGTGCAGATTATCTCGCTTCACCCGATCTCACTTCGCATGATGCGCCCGATCCTGAATGGTGGCTCAATGGCGATCCGCATTCGGGTCTTACGTTCGTGAGTGCGGTGCGCGATAACCGTGGCCCGACGAATTCACACGACGAAGGCATCATGCAGGATGTGGAAGGATTCATTCCCGGCCATGTGTATACCATTGCATTTTACCAGGCGGTCGTACGTGAGAATGATAAACTTGCCAATTATGGCGCGTGGAAAATTTATCTCGAAGATGAACTCGTCGCGACATCGGATGCTTCCTACAGCGATCGCGCAAGCAATACGAACAAGATCGATTGGGTGGAAAGAAGTGTGACGTTCACGGCAACCCAGCGAAAACATACGATCAAATTTCTGCCCGTCAATCCGAAAGGAAACGATGGTGGTGATGGTGGATTGCGGATGGGCATCGATGATATCAGTCTCACCACCGGCGCACCATTGCAGGTTTCCATCATTCAGAGTCCTGTATTGAAGAATATCATTGTCAGCAATAATGATTCGGCCGCATTGCAACTGAATATTTACGTGGGCGAATCGAGTGAACCGCTGAAAAGACAATCTGTGCCGCTGGGAAATTCGGTGATCGATCTTTCCGCGTTGCATCCGGGCGCTTACAAACTTGAATTTGTTTACAGCGAGCGTACTACCATTCTCGATTATTCCGTTAAATGATGGAAAGGGATACGGTTCGCGCCATCCAATTGATCTCAACACACCAGGCAAATAAAATAATTCAGCTCACGTGAAAAGATTTCTTGCCAGTTTATTCCTGATCATCCCTTCTGCCATCTCCCTGCACGCGCAGCAATTCGAGAATGGAGGACTGGAAGATGATTTGCCTACGACCATGTCCGAAATGCCGGATCATTGGGAAAGTGTTCCGTTCGACGACCGTACTTGCCAGGCATCTGAATCTTCTTATGCTTCGCCCGATCTCACCGGCCACGATCATCCCGATCCGCAATGGTGGCTGAATGGCGATCCGCATTCGGGACAAACATTCATCAGCGCTTCCCGCGATTACATGTCCGATGGAAAAAGCAAACACGATGAAGGCATCATGCAGGATGTGGAGGATCTTGTTCCCGGAAGAAAATATACCATTGAATTTTACCAGGCCGTTGTGCGTGAAGACGACAAGCTCGATAATTACGGGGCATGGCAGGTGTATGCTGATAATCTGCTGATCGGAACTTCTGACGCATCGTACAGTGACCGAAACGGAAATACCAATAAGATCGACTGGGAAAAAAGAACTATCGTATTCACCGCTTCACGATCGAAACACACATTCAAATTTCTTCCAACGAATCCGAAGGCGACCAAGTATCCCGAATCGGATAATGGTTTGAGAATGGGGATCGATGATATCAGTATTCAGCAGGGTTCTCCTGTTGATGTTTCCGTCGTTACCGGTCCTGTAGTCGGTGTGATCATTGTACAGAACAACGATTCGTCGGCTTTGCAATTGAATATTTTTCCGGGCATGAGCAACGTGCCCAAAAAACAACAGTCTGTTCCCGTCGGTGGATCTTCTGTCGATCTGAATGCTTTGCCTCCCGGTGAATACCGATTCGAGTTCATGCTCCACGACCGGATGACCACGATTCAATACGAGGTAAAATGAATCGGGCGATGATCCACCGGGAAAATAAAAACGAACTTCCGGGTGAAAAGCGTTTGCTTCCATTTTTCGCACCGATGAGGAAGAACCGGATCTTTGTTTCCGTTTTTTTCTTTTTCTTTTCATCACTCGTTTCTTTCGCGCAGCAATTCAAGAACGGTGGACTGGAAGGAGCACTCGGAACTTCTGTCGATCCGCCGGAGTGGACAAGCGTTCCGTATGATGATCCTGTTTGCGAAGCCACCGGCAGCAACGGATTGGCAAGTCCTGATGTCTGCGGACTAACCGGGCCGATGGTCGGTTCAGGAATTTGCGGCGATCCGCATTCCGGTTCTTCATTCGTGAGCGGACGTTATGGAGTGTGGAGTGCAACGGAGAATTACCAGGAAGGCATCATGCAGAAGGTGGATGGTTTCACTCCCGGAAATACCTACACGATCACATTTTACCAGGCTGTCGTGAAAGAAGATATTGCACTCGATCGATCCGGAAGCTGGAAAGTTTACATCGATGATCAATTGGCGGGTGTCACGGATATTTCGGTGAGTGATAAAACATACGGATGTAATTGTTTCAATTGGGATGAGCGAACGATCCAGTTCACGGCGCCAACTCGATCGATCACGATCAAGTTTCTTCCGCTGGATGATGATAATGATGGTGCCTGTAATTCGTCCAGCCAGAATGGTGCGGTGCGGATGGGAATTGACGACATCAGTATTGAAGCCGGAACTCTTTTGCTCGTGGCAGCCATGCGAAGCCCGGTCATGGGAACATTGATCGTGACGAACAGCGATTCGGCAGCGGTGCAGATGAATATTTATTCCGATAAACCGAATGATCTGCCGGTCTCGAAAATAATTCCGTTGGGAAGTTCGGAGATCGACCTGTCCGATCTTCATCCCGGCACTTACCGCATTGAATTCATTTTGCGTGGAAGAAGGAACAACATCAGCTATTCCGTGAAATGATCAGGCAAAAACACGGAGCACATAGCAGCTGATTTTTGTTTTTTTTAGAATTGATATTCCTCCATTCCAGTTAACTTGATCATCGTGAAACGGACTGTTTTTCTCTTCTTCGGTTTTTATTTCTCCTGTGCGTTTGTCAATGCGCAACAATTCGAGAACAGCAGCCTCGAAGCGGCTCCCGTTTCCGGCGGATCATTCGACATGCGCGGATGGTCGCGCGTCCCTTACGACGATCCGCATTGCGACGCGACAGATGCATCCTTCGCCACACCGGACATCATCGGCGTGGGTGAACCCGATAAGGATTTTGGCATCAACGGGCGGCCGCATTCAGGAAGAACATCGGTGAGTGGTATCGATGGAGCAGGTGATGGATCTGATTTTTACCAGGAAGGGATCATGCAGGAAGTACATGATCTCATTCCCGGGCAGGAATACCGCATCACTTTTTATCAATCAGTAGTGAAACAGAAGAATTGTCTCGACACGACCGGATGCTGGGGCGTTTACATTGATGATGATCTTGCCGGGATCAGCGAACCAAGCCTGAGTAAACTTCCATACGACGCTGAAAATCTCATCTGGGATGAACGCACCATCTATTTCACCGCGACGCGAAAGAGCCATTGGATAAAATTTCTTCCGGTGGATGATGATCACCTGTATGGTTCCATGACCGACGAGATCAATGGCCTGCGAATGGGCATTGACGATATCACGCTCGCTCCCGGTAAACCGATCGCGATGACCATGATCGAAGGGCCGGTGAAAGCTGTGCTCGTGATCGAGAATAAAAGTGATTCGCTGCTGACTGTGCACGTAGAGGATGCAAGCGGGAAAACAGTACTCGTCAAAAAGAATATTCCGATCGGAAGCAGCGAAGTGGATGTTTCAAAACTTGCACTGGGAGAATATGTTCTTGAGTTCACTGATGGTGTAAGCATCGACCGGAAAAAATATTCGCTTAAATGATCACGGAAACGCAACTCCAATGAAGAAGATCATTTTCATCGTGTTGGTTCTGAAGGCCGTTGGGGATATTCACGCCCAGCAATTCACCAATGGCGGAGTGGAAGGTAATGTCAACTACGGTGATTTTCATTGTGACGGCTGGACAAATGTGGAATACGGCGATCCGGTTTGTACGGCAACCGGAAGAGACTGGGCGACTCCGGATCTTTTCGGAGTAAACGGTCCAAGCATTGCTTACGGCATGGCGGGAATTCCGCATTCCGGAAAATCTTTTGCAAGCGGCAATCACGCGTTCATTTCAGGCGACATGTTCCAGGAAGGAATAAAACAGCAATTGAAAGGTTTGAGCCCCGGGGTCACTTACACCGTCACCTTCTGGCAAGCTGTCATCAAACAGAATAATCTGCAGGATACATCCGGATGCTGGGCGATTTATTTTGACAACACACTCGCCGGAATTTCGGAACATTCGATCAGTGAAGTGGAAGCGACCGATATTCACAAGATCTGGGAAAAAAGAGAGATCAGTTTTACCGCGACGAAGACCAGCCACTGGATAAAATTCATGCCGATGGACGATGACGACGATCACAATTCAAATGACGGAACGAATGGCGGAGTGCGAATGGGTATTGATGATATTTCGCTGCGTTCAGGCCCGGTGCTCGAGATCACGGTTTCATCCGGCCCCATCGTGAACATGCTGCTCATTGACAATAAAAAACTGGATTCCATTCACGTCAATATCAACGACTCCAAAGGAGATCTAATCCGGGAAATGCCTGTTGTTACCGGCGCAAAAGCGATCCTTGATCTGACCTCACTCGCGAGCGGTACCTACGAGATCGAGTTTGTTTCCGACAAAGGTTCGTACTGGAAAGAAGTGATCCTCAAATGAAAATAGTGTATTCATCTCCGATGCTCAGCGTTATATGCAGATGGCATTTCAATTCATGATCAGTCAAACTACTGCTGTGAGAAGTATTCATACTCGCATCAGGATCTTTTCTGTTTTGGGTTGCATTTTTCTGGGAACAACACTTTCTGCGCAGCAATTCATCAATGGCGGATTGGAGAGCGTTGTCTTCGGGCCAAATTTTAATTGCAAAGGATGGCAGAACGTTCCGTTTGATGATCCGGTTTGTCTTGCGGATGTTTTGGGAAGAGATTCCCCCGACATGACCAGTCACGATGAGCCGGATGCCGACTACGGCATTTGCGGCGATCCACATTCCGGCAAATCATTTGTGAGTGGAACACGCAGTATCAATCCGGGAGATGATTTCCAGGAAGGCATCATGCAGGAAGTGGATGATCTTGTGCAGGGCGCCGAATACGGGATCACGTTCTGGCAGGCTGTGGTGAAACAAAGGAACCTGCTCGACAAATCAGGATCGTGGGCGGTGTACATTGATTCTGCGCTGGCAGGTGTGGCTAAATTTTCGCACAGCAATCTTCCTTACAATGCAACGAATCTCGATTGGGATGAACGCACCATCAATTTCATCGCGACGAAGGAAAGCCACTGGATCAAATTCCTTCCGGTGGATGATGATTCAATAGAATATTCATTTGACGATGAAGACGCGGGCCTGCGCATGGGAATTGATGACATTAGTCTTTCCCCCGTTTCAAAACTGAATGTAAGTTTCACCAACGGGCCACTGGCCGGAATTATTCTTGTCAATAACAAATGCGGCAAAGAACTCTCGCTCGAAGTCTTTTCCTCCAATGGAGATTCTGTGATGACGATCAGCCAGGTCGGAAAAAACGAAACAGGTGTCGATCTTACCTCGCTTCCTGCCGGAAATTATTTTCTTGTTTTTTCGAATGGCAAGGAATTCTACCGAAAGGAATACGACAGGTAAACTGAACCATATTTGTAGATCTGCGTCATTCGTAATCCGGGGTCTCCGTAAAAATCCGTAATCCTCCCCCTTAGTGACTATCTTTGCAGCGTGAATTTACTCTCAGTAGAAAATATTTCCCGTGTTTATGGCGAACGCACACTTTTCAGGAATGTGAGTTTCGGCCTGGCGGAAGGTGATCGTGTGGCATTGATCGCGAAGAATGGTGCGGGAAAATCGACATTGATGAATATGCTCGCCGGTAAAGACGAACCCGATACCGGGAAGATCGTCTACCGGAAAGATCTGCGCATCGGTATGTTGCCGCAGGATCCGCAATTCGATTCCGAGAGCTC
>DATJEX010000317.1:0-5700 GCA_035496135.1 Bacteroidia bacterium | reverse complement strand
TTGTGGTGTTCGCGATCGGAACGTTCGTCATCGCCATTCGGAGTGAGATGAACATCGTATCCGCCGATAGTGAAACTGGTGGTATCGCTGTTGTTATTGTTATCACCGCGCATGCTTACCGAACCTGAGCCGCTTGCGTTGATCGTTTTGGTGGTTGCCGCTCCTTCATAATGAATATTCGAAGAGCCGGAAGCGCTTGCGTCGAGCGAATTATTCGCGTGTACATGCGCACTGGAAGCAGAGCTCGTTACCACTTTCACGTCGCCCGCCATCAGTTCATACGCTTTGAGACTGGAAGCGCTGGACAAAGTGGCGTTCACCGCATCGGTGTTTCCGGACAGGCGAAGCTGGCTTGCGCCGCTCAGTGTGGCATTTATTTTTTTCGTCTGCACGGAAAGTTTTGCCTGCGACGCGCCCGATCCGGTTACAGTAAGTGTATCTGTTTTGATATCGTTGATGGAAGAGATGATGCAAGCGCCGCTCATTTCAAGACCAGTGATCGATTTCATGGTGATCTTCGCCACGACCTCGTCGCTTGCGTTGCCGCGAATCGTGAGTACGCCGTCCTTCACTTCCGTTTCGATCTTCTTCACTTCGGCAGCATCTCCTGTGATGACAACGGAGTTTTCGGTGCCCTGCGTGATCTCTACTTTGATCGGTGCCGCGACATTCAGTTGTGTGAAATCACTTACGGTTCTCGTATCTGAAGTCGTTTGCGCAAACAGTGTTGCGGTGAAGAATACGGCGATGGAAAAAAATATGGTTTTCATAGTCTTGATTTTGAAATAATGTGCCCGGTTTTGTAATAGGACGGGCAGCCCTGGTGATAGTTACAGGTGATAAAGCCCGATGTTATACAAATTTGAAAGTCAGGAAGATAGAATACTGTTCCAGGATGGAATATTCGCTTCCGGAGAAGTCAATGGATTCGATCTGCTGCTTCACGTCCTGGATGATATCGGCACGATCGGAATTGATCTCCACGATATGTGCTTTGCCGAGTTCATCTATCGTGAACAGCACGCGGACTTTTTCTGATTCTGTGTTATCGGAATTTTTGAGCGCATCCGGAACTTTTACGCTGCTCACGATCCTGCTGTGAATGGAAGGAGCGTTTCCGTCAACAGCATAGCGTTGTGCATTGCCGATCTGTGCTGTGAATAATAAAGTTGCGGTGAGAATTGTTGCAAGTGTTTTCATGACTGAATATTTTTTGAGTGTGTTGGTTCAAAATTCAGTCGTAGGACGGAGGAGGGAATCTAAAAGTTACAACAGGGAACGAACTGCGAATTCGTGCAGCTGCGTGCACGTGCGAATATGCGAAGTGCGAACTTGCGAAAATTGCGAGTTGATCTATTCGCACACTTCGCGGGTTCGCACTTCGTTGATTTCGCATTGCGGCTTGACCGCAACGTTTGCAGTTCGTTCCCTTATTTGGAAACAGTCGAATATTTCATCATATACTCCCCGCATTTGTCCACCATCTGGGCCGATCCTGCGAAGAAGGGTGTGCGCTGATGAAGCGAGGTGCATTCCTGTTCGAGGATCCTGTTGAATCCGTCGGTTGCTTTTCCGCCCGCCTGTTCGATGATGAAAGCGATCGGGTTGCATTCGTAGAGCAAACGCAGTTTTCCTTTCGGAGAAGCCGCGGTGGTCGGATAAATATAAATTCCGCCTGTGATCAGGTTGCGGTGAATGTCGGCGACGGCCGAACCGATGTAGCGCGATGAATAAGGACGCTTGGTCGGTTTGTCTTCTTCCTGGCAATACTTGATGTATTTTTTCACGCCATCAGGAAAGTGAACGTAGTTTCCTTCATTGATCGAATATGTTTTTCCGTCGGGACGCATCTGCATATTCGGATGAGAAAGACAGAATTCGCCGATGGACGGATCGAGTGTGAAACCATTCACGCCTTTTCCCGTTGTGTAAACGAGCATTGTTGAAGAACCGTAGATCACATATCCCGCGGCGATCTGCTCCGTTCCGCGCTGCATGAAATCCTCGAGTGTGCCGGGACCCGAAAGTGAAATGCGGCGGTAAATGGAAAAAATAGTTCCGACCGAAACATTCACATCGATGTTCGAAGATCCGTCGAGCGGATCCATGGCAACGACATATTTGGCATTCTTCGATTGCGCATTATCAACCGGGATCAGATCTTCATTTTCTTCGGAAGCGATCGCGCAGACTTCTCCGCCCACGCTCAGCGCCGCGATGAACTGTTCATTGGCAAAGACGTCGAGTTTTTTCTGCGCTTCGCCCTGTACATTCGTTTCGCCCGCTTCACCGAGAATGTCTGCGAGCCCCGCTTTGTTCACTTCGCGGTTCACGATCTTCGCCGCGATACCGATATCGCGCAGCAACCGGGAGAGTTCACCTTTTGCGAACGGGAAATCGTTCTGTTTCTCGATAATGAACTGTCCGAGTGTTTTTACCTTGCTCATGAAAAGAGGTGTTGATTGTGTGCAACAAAGATTAGCATTTTCATTGTTAATCCGAAACCACTGGACATGTATAATGATGGGAAAAGTTGCATAGGTTATGACCGCGTTCCGGATTAATTTGGTTATAGTGAAACCAAATAACTGCACCATGAAAAACAACTTCTGCATCATCTCCATTTTATTCTGTCTCCCGGTTTTCGCGCAGAATGGAGTGACGACCATTCCCATGCCAACCGGTTACACTTCTAACCAGCTTGCTGCGAAGAATGCGATCGCGGTTGATAACGCTTCACATGAATTTGTTGGTTTCAGGCAGATCGGGTTGGGGAAATATGACGGGGTATCCTGGACCATGTACGACACCACGAACTCTGCAATGCCGAGTAATGATGTGCGGGCCGTTTACTGTGACGGTGGAAATGTGTGGATCGGAACAGATAAAGGTGCCGCTTCGTTCATCGGGAATACATGGACCATTTACAATGTGGCGAATTCAGGGATCGGAAGCGATACTGTTTATGGAATAACGAGATCCGGAAACACATTCTGGTTCGCGACAAGAAACGGATTGTCGGAATTTGACGGAGCCAACTGGAATAATTACACGCCTTCGAATTCGGGACTTGTCAATAAAGTGGTGAATAGTGTAGCGGTTGAAACGGGTGGAAATGTGTGGGCGGCAACAGCAGGTGGAATTTCGATGAAGAACGGTAACTCGTGGACAAGTTATACGACTTCGAATTCCCCGATCGGCAGCAATAACAGCCAGGTATGCATCGACAACAATGGAGAAAGATGGTTTTCGGCAGGCGGAATTTTTATGTTCAACGGCGCTTCGTTCGTTAGTGCTTCAAGTATGGAACCTTCGCCATTACTCAATAACGCAACTTACCTGTGCGGGGAAGGACCACACGGAAATGTTTTGATAAGAGCATTATCGATGTATTATGAACATAGCTTCCCTTCCAACTCGTATTATTTTTCACAGTTCGGGGCTTATCCGAAATCGGCGTGGCAGAGCAACGGAAATAAAATGTGGTTCATTTTCACTGTTGGCGGATCAACTGCTCTTTATGAATTCGATCCAACACAGTATAATGGTTTCGGATTAGGATTGAATCCGAATGACCTGAAGGTGCTCGATGTAAATGAAGTCAGTGCACCGATATTGAATCGTGGTGACATGCATTGGGATCTGAATTCAGCTGGTTACGAAGTTCCGAAAGGGTCAGGGACGCATCCCATCTTTGCTTCAGCTATCTGGCTGGGCGGACTTGATGCCGGAGGAAATCTTCACCAGGCTGCGATGACGTATCGACAATTGGGTTCAGATTTCTGGCCGGGTCCACTTGATACGACAAACGGAACGTCTGACTCAGTTGTTGCCAATCAGTTCGATTACATCTGGAAAATTGACAAATGGCAGATCCAGAATTTCCAGTATTACTGGAGTACAGGTGCGGTGCAGAGCGGAGCTTACATTCCCGAACATGATATTCTCACATGGCCGGGAAACGGAACAGGAAATCAAATGCATTATCTCGCACCATTCATTGACGTGAACGGAAATGGAATTTATGATCCACTCACCGGCGGAGATTATCCCGATATCAAAGGAGACGAAGAATTATACTGGATCTTCAATGATCATCTGGCGCACACGGAAACGGGCGGACAGGAGATGAATGTGGAGATCCACGCAACAGCTTATGCCTTCGCGTGCCCGACGATCGCCGACAGCGAAAAGGTGCTCAATTACACTACTTATTATGATTTCAAAATGTATAACTGGAGCGGGCAGCCTTATCACAACGATTATTTCGGTGTGTGGGAAGACATGGATCTCGGAGATTATACGGATGATTATGTCGGTTGTATTCCTTCCGCGAATATCGGTTTCACGTATAATGGTGATGCGAATGATGGAGCGAGTGCACTTCCAACGCTGGGAACGTATGGTGCGCATCCGCCTGTTTGTTCTGTGGTTATGCTCGATGGCCCTCCTGCAGTGAGTGGTGATCTTATTGACAATGATAATGACGGGACGATCGATGAAGCCGGTGAACACAATCTCATGTCAGGATTCATTTATTACAACAATGATTTCTCTGTGACCGGAAACCCGGAGAACGGTCCCGATTATTACGGCTACCTGAATGAACAATGGAAAGACAGCACGCTCATCACGATAGGAGGAAATGGTTATGGCGGAATTACTCCAACGAGATTCATGTATCCGGCCTTGCCTTATGATAATTCAGGTTGGAATGAGCCTACTGCAGGAAACACTCCATTCGATCGCCGCTTTCTCATCTCCTGCGGGCCATTCAACCTTGATCCCGGAATTCCTGAGAGCGTGGACTATGCGATCATGTACACACGCGATACGACAATGGCGCCGCGCGATACTGCACTTTGGGACCTGGTGTTGCATAACGCCGGTCAGTTGCGCCAATGGTATTCCACCAATTCAGAACCATCGTGTCTTGCATGGAACGTCGGCATCAATGAACCACAACCCGATCTTCCTCCTCTGAAACTTTATCCGAATCCTGCGAGCACACTGCTTACGATCGATTACAAACCCGTTTCTGATAAAGCAACCTATCAAGTGCTGGACATGACAGGCCGTGAAATTCTTTCGGGTAGTGTGAATTCATATGGTGAGACAGCGATCGGCGTGGAGGAATTGTCTTCCGGAATTTACGCGGTGCGAATTGTGGATGATGGAAGAAGCAGCGCGGTGAAATTCATCAGGGAATAGAAAGTCAGGGAAAGCGGAATTATCTTTGACCTATGTCAAAAGAAATGCTCATCCGCAAAGCAGTGAAATCCGATATGCCTTCTGTTCTCGCGCTCGTGAAGGAACTCGCCGAATACGAGAAAGCGCCGGATGATGTGGAATTGACCGTTGCCGAACTGGAACGCGATGGATTCGGAGAACATCCTGTTTTCTGGTGTTTCGTCGCGGAAAAGAAGAATAAGATCGTGGGAATGGCTTTGTACTACATCAATTACTCCACGTGGAAAGGGCCGTGTGTTTTTCTCGAAGACATCATCGTCACGCAAAGTGAACGCAAGAGTGGGATCGGAAAAATGCTTTTTGAAAAAGTGATGGAAGCGGCGAAGGAAAGAGGAGCGAAGCGCATGTCGTGGCAGGTACTCGACTGGAACGAACCGGCGATAAAATTCTACGAGAAGTATCAACCGGAAGTGCTGAAGGAATGGCTGAATTACAGGTTGAGCGAAGAAA
>DATJEX010000316.1:0-15854 GCA_035496135.1 Bacteroidia bacterium | reverse complement strand
AAAGATTTCTCCTCCGCACTCATTCATGATAAAGCGCTCGACAAGCGCCTGAAGACGAATGGAGATGACATTATCAAACTCGCCGCACTCGCCCGTTCCAACGGCGATTATAAAGCGGCAGCAGATGCTTATGATTACGTGATCTCATTGGGAAAAGACGCGCCGAATTACCGCACGGCGAAGATCGAGAAGATCCACGCAAAATATGACCAGATCACTTTGTCGGGCCAATACACGCAGGCGGATATTCTCGGATTGCAGGCGGAAATGAATTCCACGCTCGATGAACTCGGGCGTGATGTGCGCACGATCGAGCTCATGCGTACGCTCGCTCATCTCGATGCCTTCTATCTTTTCGACACGAAGAAAGCGGACACACTGCTGGAAGCCGCGCTCGCGTTGCCGGGAATTTCTCCCATGCAAACCGCGCAATGCAAACTCGAGCTCGGTGATGTGCTGGTGCTCGACGGACAGGTTTGGGAAGCGTCACTTCGTTATTCACAAGTGGAGAAAGCTTTCAAATTCGAGGACATCGGCGAAGAAGCGAAATACAGGAATTCAAAAATTGCATTTTACGTCGGCGATTTCAAGTGGGCGCAGGTGCAACTGAACGTTTTGAAAACGGCGACTTCCAAAACCATTGCCAACGACGCGATGTACATGTCGATCCTCATCACGGAAAATCTCGCGCTCGACAGCAATCCCGATCCGCTTTTGAAATTCGCCCGCGCCGACCTGATGATCTTCCAGAACCGATTCGACATCGCCACACTTGAACTTGATTCCATCGATAAACTTTACCCCGCGCACTCACTTGAGGATGATGTACTCTTCCGCCGTTACCAAATTGCGATGAAGCAACAGAAATGGACGGAAGCGGCAGGTTATCTGCAGGGCATCATCACCGGATACGGCACCGACATTCTCGGTGATGACGCAACTTATCTTCTTGCGCAGTTGTACGAGACAAAACTGAACGACAAGGAAAAAGCGAAACAGTATTATTCCGACGTATTCACGAATTATCCTTCGAGCACATTCGCGACGGATGCGCGCAAGAAATTCAGGGAATTAAGAGGAGACAAGATCGCACAGTAGAACGGAGAGCGGAGAACTTAGAACTTAGATTTTAATGAGGCACTTTTTTCTACTGTCCGTTTTCATCCTGATCTGTAGTTATGCAACTGCCCAGGATCATTTCATCCCGGCAGATTCCATCATCAAGGCAGAATTTCACCTCAGTGCTTTTGGAGTTGAATCGGATGATTATCCTTCCATTGATGTTTACATCGATTTTCAGAAAGACTCTTCCTATTGTCATAAATGGTATTACAATCCTGCGTATAAGGACAGTTCTTACACGCTGAGTCATGATGAGATTCAGAAAGTCAAAGAACTTCTCCTAAAGTCAGATAGTTTGTATATCCCTGAAAATCCAATTCACGCTAGCGCTTCTGATCAACCAAGTGTTACTTCGAAAGTCTATTGGGATCATACCATCTGCTCATTATATGATTACGGATTGGACGGTGCTGAACCACTCCCGTCTGTTTATCGCCTCGTTTTCAAATTCTGAACGCCTTATCTTTAGTCCTTCATCCATCTTCTATGATCCTCTATAATGTCACTGTCAATATCGACGATTCCGTTCACGACGAATGGCTGCAATGGATGAAGGAAAAACACATTCCCGACGTGGTGAACACCGGATGTTTTTCTTCCGGAACTATTTTCCGTTTGCTCGTGGATGAAGAATCCGGAACAAGTTATTCCGTTCAGTATCGTGCACCGAACAGATTTTCCATTGACCGTTACATGAAAGAATTCGCGGCGGCGCTGCAGAAAGAACACAAGGAGAAATACGAAGGAAAATTCGTGGCGTTCCGGACGCTGCTCGAGGAGGTTTAGTCCTTCATCATAGCCCATCCGGTTAACCGGTTGGCTATGATGATACGTGGGCAGGAAGAATGTATCTTCACATTGTGAGAGTCACCGCCAAAAAACATCTCGGCCAGCATTTTCTTCGTGATGAAAATATCGCGAAGAAGATCGCTGCTTCTTTGGTAAAAACAGATCAATACAAAAAAGTGCTGGAGATCGGGCCCGGAATGGGCGTACTCACCAAGCATTTACTCGAGCGCACAGAATTTGAAACATGGGTGGTGGAAGTGGATCGCGAATCGGTGGCTTATCTCGAAGAACATTATCCTGAACTCCGATCGCGCATCATCTCCTGGGATTTTCTCCGGATCGATCTCGCCGAGAAATTCCACGAACCGATCGCCGTCATCGGGAATTTTCCGTACAACATTTCCTCGCAGATCCTTTTCAAAATTCTCGATTATAAAGACATGGTTCCCGAAGCGGCCGGTATGTTTCAGAAGGAAGTCGCGCTGCGTGTTGCAGCACAGCCCGGAAGTAAAACGTACGGCATCCTCAGTGTGATCCTGCAAACCTGGTACGACATCAAATATCTTTTCACGGTGAGCGAACACGTCTTCTCTCCTCCACCGAAAGTGAAATCGGCAGTGATCCGCCTCACAAGAAATTCGCGCAAGACACTTCCTGTTGATGAAAAACACTTCAATGAAGTGGTGAAAGCCGCTTTCAATCAACGGAGAAAAACACTCCGGAATGCTTTGCATGCATTTGAGACCGTGCCCGGAAATGAGGATCACATTTACTTTACAAAACGGGCCGAACAATTGACGGTGGAAGAATTCATTTCCCTGTCGGGTTTAGTGCGGAAAGCTTAACTTTGCCCGTCTTTTTGAAGACAGTAATTGCGTTCATTACTCCATGCGCCCTCTGGTGAAGAAGCGAAGAACGCAGAATAATAATCCGATCTATTGAATTCCCGTAACTGATGTAGCGGGTACTCATCGATTCTGAAAACTGGTTTTATCATGGCATACCAGGTCACAGACGAATTCATCAGCAAACTGCGCGAAGCACTCGCGGCGCGGAATGAAAATGTATTGCATTACATTTTTGATGAACTGCATCCCGCCGATTCTGCGGACATCCTCAACCAGCTTTCTGATGAAGAAGCCGTAGAGGTTTATAAATTTCTTCCGGAAGAAACCGCAGCCGAAGTCATTCTCCTCATCGAAGAAGACAAGCGGGAAAAGATCCTCGATCAGCTTTCACCGAAAGAGATCGCCGAAGAGATCATTGACAATCTTGCATCAGATGACGCGGCCGATGTGCTTGGTGAACTCGATCAGCACGAACAGGATGAGGTCCTTTCGCACGTAGAAGATACAGAGCAGGCTGGCGACATCGTCGACCTTCTGAATTACGACGAAGACACCGCCGGTGGTTTGATGGCGAAAGAGCTGGTGAAAGTCCATCTCAACAACACGGTTCGTCAGTGCGTGAAAGAATTGCGGACACAGGCCGAGGAAGTGAAGAACATCTACACCATTTACGTGGTGGATGATGATGAAAAACTCGTCGGACTTCTTTCACTGAAAAATTTACTTACTGTTCCGCTCAATACACCGATCAAGAGTGTGTACAATCCTGACGTCATCAGTGTGAAAACAAATACGCCTGCCGAGGAAGTCGGAACGCTCATGGATAAATATGATCTCGTTGTGGTTCCCGTGGTCGATGGGATCAATCGTCTCGTCGGAAGGATCACCTTCGATGACATCGTTGACGTGATCCGCGAAGAAACAACGGAAGACGTGCAGAAGATGGGTGGTGTGGAAGCGCTGGACGAACCTTACATGACCACTCCGTTCTGGGAGATGATCAAGAAACGCGCAGGATGGCTCATCATACTTTTCGTTGGTGAAACATTCACGGCTTCTGCAATGGCCCATTTTGACGCACAATTGAAGAGCGCTGTCATTCTCGCCAATTTCATTCCGCTCATTATTTCCAGCGGAGGAAACACCGGATCGCAGGCAACATCACTTATCATACGAGCACTTTCGCTTGGTGAGATCAAAGTCAAAGACTGGTGGAAGATCGTGAGCAAAGAACTTCGTGTCGGAATTACACTTGGGATTATACTCGGATTCATCGGTGTGATACGTGTTTATATCTGGTCATGGATCACCGTCGATCCGGTACTCAACGCACACGTATTTCTTATCTCCATCACGATCGGCATTACGTTGATAGGCGTTGTAGCTTGGGGAACACTGGTGGGATCAATTCTCCCTTTATTCCTCAAACGTATTGGCCTCGATCCTGCCGCTTCCTCCGCTCCATTCGTGGCGACACTGGTGGACGTAACAGGTATCGTCATTTACTTTACGATCGCTATTCTTTTCCTCAACGGAATTCTGCTCTGATGAAAAAGATCCTTTTTCTCGATTCGAATCACCCGGACATGATCGGCGCATTGCGGGCGGCTGGATTGGAGTGCGTGGAGAATTACCAGGATCCCGAAGAAAAGATCCTTTCGCTCATTGGAGAATTTGATGCTGTTGTGATCCGGAGCCGTTTCAAGCTAACGAAGAATTTCATTGACGCCGGAAAAAAACTGAAGTGCATCGCACGCGCCGGCGCGGGAATGGAAAACATTGATGTGACATACGCGCAATCAAAAGGAATAAAATGTGTTCACGCTCCTGAAGGAAATCGTGATGCAGTAGGCGAACACGCGATCGGGATGTTATTGTCGTTGATGAATAATCTCAATCGCGCCGACCGGGAAGTGCGTGACGGAAAATGGAGACGGGAAGAGAATCGGGGCCATGAATTGCAGGGCAAGACGGTCGGTATCATCGGTTACGGGAATATGGGAAGTGCATTCGCGCAACGCCTGAAAGGATTTGATGTGAAGGTGATCGCGTATGACAAATACAAAAAGAACTTCGGGAATGATTTGGTGAAAGAAGCGCAGATGGAAGAAGTTTTTACGAAGAGCGACGTACTCAGTTTTCATTTGCCGCAAACGGAAGAAACGACTTACTTACTGAACGAAGAATATATTTCACGATTCAAAAAACCATTCTGGTTCATCAATACCGCGAGAGGGAAGAATGTGAATACCACTGCGCTCGTGAATGGAATAAGATCCGGAAAGATCCTTGGTGCTTGTCTCGATGTACTCGAGTACGAAAGTGTTTCCTTCGAGGATCTCGACGCAAAAAAATTACCGGAAGCATTTCAGTTTCTCATTGCTTCGGACAAGGTCATCCTCTCTCCTCACATTGCGGGATGGACATTTGAAAGTCACCGGAAAATTGCGAAGGTGCTGGCGGAAAAAATAGCTGAGGTATTCAGGCAGCAGTGAAAATAACCCGGCACTTTAGTGTCGGGAAAAGTGAAACCACTTCACCATATTGGCGGCGGCGCGACTTTAGTTGAAATTCGACCAAAGACGCGCCGCCGCATATTATGGATTGAGCATCCGATACCCCGACACTAAAGTGCCGGGGTATTTTCACTCCTTTACTTCTTCGAAAACAAAATTGAACTTCACCACTTCTGAAATATCCTGTCCGCGGTCGCGGATCTCTTCGTCTCCTCTTTCATAAGCCCATTCGATCACGAGTTTATCGCCGTAATGGTGAATGAGTCTCTTCATCATCGAAATGATGTGACGGATGGTGGCGGTATTGAAATACGTCATGAAAACACGGAACCTTACAGGACCGTTGTATTCTTTCCTGAACTCTTCGATCCAGTCGTGGAGTGGCTGAAAAAAACCATCTGAATTTTCCGGGATGGAATTACCATGGACCAGCAGAGATCCTTTTACAGGATCGAAATCGACACCGGCGGTACGAATGGTATTCTGAATTTTCAGTGGCTGCATCAGGGCACTAATATCGCAAAAAAGGGAGGATTACGGATGACAGCCTTGCAGATATACGGATTACGGATCGTGCGAATGACGATGCGTATGATCTGTAATCCGTATATCTGTAAGATTCGTAATCTTTCCCCCTTCGTATCCGTTTACAAACGGCTAAAAAAAGCGATTGGCCGACTATTGCACCACGATGAGTGATTGATGGAATTTCTGTTCCCCCAGAATGACCTGCACCGAATAAACACCCTGCGCAAGCTGGAATGTTTCCCGATCCAGTTCCGCACGCGAACCCGATTTGCTCATGATGAGTTGACCGGCCACATCAAAAATATTCAGCTGCAACAGATCATCTTCTGTTCCGGGGCAATTCAGGTTGAACGTTCCATTGGAAGGATTCGGATAGACAGAGAAAACAGAAGCATCACTCATGAACGTAACGGGCCTCAATTCCGAATAGGTAAAGTGCCCGTTGAAATCGGTTTGCTTCAAACGATAGTAAGAAGTTCCGGGATATGGATTCGGATCGGTCGCAGAATAATTCAGCTGCGTGGTAGAATTTCCCGCGCCCTGCACCACATCAACTGTTTCGTAGGAATTTCCATCGCGCGTTTTTTCGATCGTGAAGAAATGATTGTCTGTTTCCGTTGCAGTTGACCAATTCAGATCGACATGATCATTATTTGCAACAGCGTCGAAATTCAGTAATTCTATTGGTAAAACTCCGGCTTGTCCGTGGATCCAGAATTCAGAAAAAGAAGAGATCGTGAATTCAAGATAATCTCCACCATACATTGTCCCGGTGGTAATGGAAGCTGCCGGATATGCGGTGAGTGAAGTAGCGTCGTTCGGATAATAAACATTATCCTCTGTTGGGCCGTCATATTTTGTTACGTTAAGCGAACTCAAACCGGTGATCGTCGGATCTGCTGTTTGCAGAGCGGATAATTCTGCAGCGGTAATAAAGAGTCTCACTTTGATTGGTGAAGAAGGTTGAACAGCCGGCGTGATCTTGAAATGCCGTGCGAGATATTTCACTGTGTTGTATGTTCCGACTGCACCATCTTCATATTCATTGACTGTAATTGTTCCGAGATTATTCGTGCCATCCTTTACAGCGAAAAGAACTTTGGTTTGATCGGAAGGATCGAAGAAGGTTCGCCATTGATTGTCGTAACAATAACTCGTGCTTCCCATTACGGTCGCTGGAGCGATGCCGGTATATTTCGAAAAGATGTTCTGAAAAACAGAAACCTGCGATGCAGCCCAGTCACAAATCACAAGATCGGTCTTGCCATCACCATCCAGGTCGCCGCTGTTCACGTCATATCCTATATTACCCGAAAGATTGAAAATAGTGGATGAGGAGAAATTAGCAGAGGTGATCGTACCGGGGCTCATCGTATTCATAAAAACATTGAAATGCTGTGCAGCATCCGAGATGATCAAATCAGGTTTGCCGTCTCCATTCACATCATCCGCCGTGATCCCATTCGGAATGGTTGAATAAGAATAATCGATCCTTGTGCCGAAATTCATCACACCAGTGGTCGAAAAATTCTGAATGATCGACCATGAGGCACTGTTCATATAACCTCCTGTAACCAGGTCCGATTTTCCATCTCCATCAAGGTCGGCGATCGTGATGAACGAAGGATGAGTCAATGTGGCTAATGATGTGGAGTACGTCATTGAGATCGTTCCGGGAGTACTTGTATTCCGGAATATTTCAAGTGACGTTCCGTTGCCTTCCGATTCTACAATGTCCGGTTTACCATCACCGTCGAGGTCTCCAGCTTTTACATAAGTCCCCGGACCGCTTACGGCAAACAGGACAGGCGCGGCGAACGAACTCGACGTTATACTTCCCGGCGTTGAAATATTCCTGAAAATATTCAACCGGTATAAGGGTGCTGTCGACACTGCTATCAGATCAGGTTTTCCATCCATATCAATATCCGCGATCTCTACTCCTTTGGAAAAAAGATTGGAGCTGAAATTCACAGCTGCTGCAAAGGAGGAAGAATTGATCACTCCGGGAGTGCTGGTATTTCTGAGTACAGTCAGGAACGCGACATTGTAATTTGCAACAACAATATCAAGTTTTCCATCACCATCCAGATCACTCATCGCGATGCCCCACGTATCGGGTGCCGTATTGAAATCAACGTTCGTCGCAAACGATGAAGAATTGATCGTTCCTGCTGTTGAGATATTCCGGTATACAGAAACGGTATGAAATCCTTCATTGGTAACAACGATATCTGCTTTACCATCACCATCAATATCGCCAATGGCAGACATCTGGGGATTGGTTGCTCCGGAAAGCACGGTTTCATTCCCGAACGCAGGCGTGTTCACCGGTGAATACCCGGAACATGAAAACGTAACATCAAATGGTTTGGTCGTCCATGCCGTGAGGAACTCATCGTAAGTTGTTACACTTATCGATTTGTAAGTCGCGCCCGGCGGCACAAGTACGGTGATGGTGGTGGAATTGGTCGTTAATATGGTTGCCTGTGTTGCGCCGAAATACACCACTTCCTGCGAAGAAGAATTCATGAACCCTGAACCGGTGATGGTGACCATCGTACCGATCTCGCTTGCCATCGGTGTCGCGGAAGTGATCACCGGTTTGGATGTGTATCGATCGAAATCGTAGATCTGTCCGGTCGCCGGTTTTGCGTTCAGTGATGTCGTTTCTGTCACGGACGAAGCAGTTGGTGCTGTGCCTGTTCCGTTGAGCGAAAGAAATACACCGGAAGTCACACCACAAATTCCTATTGATGCCGCACATCCTCCTATCGCTCCTGCTTCCTGCCGGTAAACAAATTCAACCCGCTTATTCGATTCATATAATTTCACCTGGAAGGAAATTCCTGCGGCACCCTGCGACCAACTCCATTTTTCATTCAGCCATTCGATCGTGAAGATCCGGTTCGGGTAAACTCCGGTTGTGTAATAGGTGAGATTCCCGGTTGCAGCCAAAGCAAGATCATCCCACAATGGCGCAACGGCGGGTCTCGGGGTTCCGGTATTCAGATTATTGGTCAGAAATGCTCCGGTCAGGTTTGCTCCGAAAAGAAACCACCCATTGGTACTGGCAGATAAAGTAGTGTACGTTGTGCTCTCATACGTGAAGGGAAATCCTATCGGAATGGAATTGAACCAGCCATCATCCAGCGATCCACCACTCAATCCTGGCGATGTCGATCCGGCTGTTCCCTGCAATTGTGTGTACGTTCCCGATGCCGCTGAGAAAGTATAGTTCGTCACGTTCTGCGCCTTCGCAGAAGTAAAGGCCAGGGTTATTGCAGTAATGACGAACCATTTTTTCATTTTACTTCTGCATAGGAACGAACAGCCAGATGGTGAGGCCGATGAATGCTACAGTGACAAGAGCGATCCTGAAAAGTTTCGCGTGTAATTCAGAATGCACGATCGGTTTACGGATAATCATATAGTTTTTGTATTTGCTGAATCAAAAGTCGGCAAGCGGTGTACCACTATCAATACTGGATTTAGGTATTCTTCCCCGGAAGCCGGTTATTGCCTATTTTTAGTGCTCTATGAAAATCGGGCGGCTCCCCTTCCTCCTTCTTCTGCTCTTTCCTCTTTTCGCGATCGGCCAGTCTGGTAAAAAACTGGACAGCCTGCTGCATTTGTTCTCTGTAAAAAAAGACACTTCACGCATCAGCATTGCTTTGAAGATCTCGAAACTGTATTCAGGAAAAAACGAAGACAGTGCCTTGTATTTTGCGAAGACGGGATTGAATGAAGCACTCGCTGCGAAACTCGACAATAAAGTCTGTGATGCTTATTTGCTGATCGGAAACAGTTTCGCGCACCAGGAAATAAAAGATTCCGCTTTTTTTTACAAATGGAAAGCTGTGGAGCTGGGAAAAAAATGCGGCTATAAAAAAGCGGTCGCGAACGGGTACAGTGATATCGGTTTGTATCACCAGCAGGCGGGCGATCTCGATTCGGCATTGAAATATGTATTGATGAGTGTGCAGATGAAAGAACAACTCGGTGATGAGAATTCACTCGCGATCACGTACACCAATCTCGCGCTCATTCTTTCGTCCATGGGAAATGACAGCAGTTCGATCGGTTATTATCATAAAGCGGAACTGATCTTTCTCAAACTCCGTTCGTTCAGGAATTACACGCAGGTGCTCAACAATATCGCTTCGTATTACGACGGCATTCAGAAATACGATACGGCCATCGAGCTCTACAACCGCGCGTATCATATCCGCGACAGCATTGGCGATGAAGAAGGATTGTCGCAATGCATGCTCAACATCGGCGTTGCTTACCGGAATAAAGGCGATCTGAAGAATTCGGAAAAATATCTCACGGATGCGCTCGCACTCAAGTACAGGATCGACGACCGCGCCTTCATTGGTACGTGCATGCTCGATCTCGCGTTCACGTACCGCGTAGAGGGAAAATTCACACAGGCCAAAGCGCTGCTGCAGGAAGTCGATTCGATCATTCTCGTGCGTCCTTCAAAAGAACTGAAACGTGATCTCTATCTCGAATATTCGCGTTTTTATTCTGACCAGAAGAATTTCGAGATGGCACTTCATTACAATGTGATGTACCAGCAAATGAAGGATTCCATTCTCGACGATGAAAAAGCACGGAGTCTTGCCGAGATGCAGACCAAATATGAAACGGCGAAAAAAGAAAAAGAAAACCTGAACCTGCAGGCGGAAGGAAAAGAAAAAGAACTTGCGCTGGAGAAAGAGCAGAACAAGAATCTTTATCTCTACTCCGGTATCGGCATCCTCGTACTCATTCTGCTTTTTTCCGTTTATGCTTATGCTTCCAAAAGACGGAGCGGACGATTGCTCGAAGAGAAGAACGCACAGATCACGCGGCAGAATTCCACATTGAAGGAGCTGAATAAAAAACTCATTGATTCGGAAGAAGAACTGACAGAACTGAATTCGCAGAAGGACAAATTATTCTCCATCATCTCGCACGACCTTTCCAATCCTGTGAAAGCGATCAGTAATTACAACCAGGCGGTCATTTCGCGTAAAGATGAAATGAGCAAGGAACAATTATCCGAATCGTTCGATAAACTGAATCGTTCACTTGAGCCACTGCAGGGCTTCCTGGATAATTTGCTGCATTGGTCCGCGTTACAGCAGCGCGGCATCTCGGTAAAAAAACAGATCGTGAATGTAAAGGCGATCGTTGGCGAGAACATAGATCTGTATAACGCCTATTGCGAGTTGAAAAAGATCCGGATCAATGATTCCGTTTCCCAGGGCATGTTTGAAACCGATCCTGACATTTTCCGATTGGTGATCCGCAATATCCTGAACAATGCGGTCAAATTCTCTCCGGAGGGAGGAACAGTTCACATTAATTCGAAGAACGACAACCGTTTATTCTCCATCCTGATCCGCGATGAAGGAAAGGGAATTTCAGTGGAAAAGATCGAACAGGTTATCAACGGAAAAACAATTGCATCGGAGAAAGGAACATCAGGTGAAAGCGGAACAGGATTGGGATTGAACCTCGTGAGAGAATACGTGACGAAACTCGAAGGAAAACTGGAGATCCGTAGTTCGGCGAAAGGAACGGAAGTGGAAATTCAGTTACCGGTTTAGAAATCCATTCGATCATTTTTTCACCACAGAGACACAGGGACACAGGGACACAGAGTTTTTGAATTATTTACTCTGTGCCTCTGTGGTTATTCTAAATCAGTTCATTCCTGATCGCGTACTTCACCAATCCCACTTTATTTCTCGCGCCGGTTTTTGCCAATAGGTTTTTGCGATGCGTGTAAACAGTGCCGATGCTGATATTAAGTTTCTTTCCGATCTCTTCCGCGGAATGCTCATTACAAACAAGAAGAAGGATCTGGATTTCTCTATTCGAAAGCCGGGGTTTAACCATGCCGCAAGTTGCAGCGCCGGAAAATTTTTATCAATACTGTAAAAAGGGATTTTATCAATTACCAATTTATCAATGACCAATTACCAATTGGGCATTGGGCATTGCTAAACTGGGAATTACTCTTCGAGTAATCCATGCTTCAGCGCATACTTCACCAATCCGACGGTATTTGTCACACCGAGTTTCATCAGGATATTTTTCCGGTGTGTATCGACTGTTCCGGTACTGATGAATAATTTTTTTCCGATCTCGGCGCTGGAGAATTCCTTGCAAACGAGAATGAGAATTTCTTTTTCCCTTTCCGTGAGTTGCGCGTCGGGATTTTCGACGAGAATGGCCGAAGATCTCAGGCGCAACGCTTCTTCATGATCGTATTCCTTCGCTTCATGCGGAAAAACTTCGCCGCCGTTGTGAACCGTTCTCACCGCTTCCATCAACTCTTCCATCGACAGACTCTTCAGCAAATATCCTTTCACGCCGAGCTTCTTCAGCTTGTCCATGTATCTTCCGCCGCGCTGCATGGTAAGCATGATGGTATTGAAATTTACTTTTTGCTTTTTCAGCTCTTCGGCGATCTCCATTCCGCTTTTACCGGGAATATGCAGATCGAGCAGGAGAATATCAAAATCATTTGATGCTATCATCTGCAATGCCGCGTTCCCTTCATTCGACTTCGCCACCACTTTCGCTTCTCCCGAAGAATTCAGAAGCATTTCCAATCCTTCGAGATACAAAGGATGATCGTCTGCCAATGCTATGCGGATCGGCTTCTTCATGCGTTATCTTTCATCACGATCTGCACCGTGTAGCGGCTTTTCACTTCGAGGAAGATCTGTTTGCCCGCTGTCACACGGTCAATGGTTGCCTGGTCGTAATAACGGATCGTCACCAGCTCGACGTTTTCATTATACAACACACGGAATTTCTCGCGGAGTTTGGCAATGAGCGCAGGAAGTTTCCGTTCGTCATTATCCACGCTCACCGAAAAACTGATCGCAGAGTTCAGCATGACGTTCATCTTCACGCGATGCTCGGCGAACATTTCAAATATTTCCCCGAGATTCTCCTCGACAATAAAAGAAAAGTCCTTCGGTGAAATGGAAAGCAGCACCTGGTTCACTTTGAAAATGAAACAGGGAACCGGCAAATGCATTTGCGCCTGGTGAATTCTTGTTCCTTCTTTAACCGGATCAATGAATGAACGGACGTAGAGTGGAATATTTTTATTCTGCAGCGGCTTGATCGTTTTCGGGTGAATGACAGTAGCTCCGTAATATGTCAATTCGATCGCATCCTGGTAAGTGAGTTGCGGGATCAATTTTGTTTCATCAAACCATTTCGGATCGGCGTTCAGTACACCGGGAACATCCTTCCAGATCGTCACGCTTTCTGCGCCGAGACAATAGGCAAGAATGGCCGCCGTGTAATCCGAACCTTCGCGTCCGAGCGTAGTGGTGAAATTCTCGGAAGTCACGCCGATGAATCCCTGCGTAACGATGACATTCCCTTTTCCCGTGAAAAGTTTATCGAATTTTTCATGCACCATTTCTTCCGTCAACTCCCACTCCACTTTTCCTTCGCGATACGTATTGTCTGTTTTGATCACATCGCGCGCGTCCATCCACTCGCTCTTCACACCCGACTCTTTCAGAAAAGCATGAACGATCTTCGTGGAAATGATCTCACCCATCGAAACGATCTGGTCGTATTCACAATCGTACGAATGTGTTGGTTCATCATCGATCGCCCATTCCAGTTCGACGAATGTATTGTGGATCTCTGTGTGGATCGGATGTTCTTTCGAAGGAAAAAGATCGTTGAGAATAGCAAGATGAAAACCGCGGATCTCCTCGAGCACTTTTCCTGCATCTTCTTTTTTAAAATAAAAAGCGTCGGTCAATCGCTCGAGCGCGTTCGTCATTTTTCCCATCGCCGAAACGATCACCAGCAGATCTTCGCCAGGAAAACGTTTCACGATCTCCGCCACATTCCGTACCGCATTCGCATCCTTTACTGAAGCGCCCCCGAATTTGAAAACTTTCATGGGTACGAAAGTACTTCAAAAAGTGTCCGCCGCGGCGGAGTGAATGTGAGTGAAAAAAGGGAATTGATCATTATGGAATAAAAAAAATCCCGTCCTTCCCACGCACACAGGTCAGACGGGATATCCCCGGGGTTTTGGGGCAAAGCTGAACGCTCCGTTCATTCTACGACGATCTTCCCTTTGGCAAATGCAGCTCCCTGCAGGAAGAAATTGTAGAAATAAATTCCGGGAGCAAGATCTTCGCGATCAATAATGAAACTGGTGGTATGCGCCGGAATGATCATGGTGCGCACGACATTTCCGGTCACATCAAAGAGCAGGAATTCCGTTTCCGTTTCTTCGTCATTCAAAAGAACAGTGGTCATATCATGGAATGGATTTGGATGAATATTGATCGCGTCGTTTCTGTTTTGTTCTGCTGTTCCGAGACACGCATCAACGTAAACAGAAGCAGTATCGGTAGAAGAACAACCTGCAGTGGTCGTGATCGTGTAGAAAATATCCGTGTTGCCCGGAGTCAATGAAGCAGGATCGAACATTCCGCCGTTCACTGCATTTCCGGAATACATTCCTCCTGCTGGCGTTCCGCCCGAAAGAGCGATCGGATTCCAGGTTGTGCAGGCCGTTGGAAATGGTAGCGCTAGTGAAACGTTCGGAAGTGAATCAATGTAAATATTGATGGAAGTCGTATCCGTGCATCCGCCACTGCGCGCTACAAGTTGCAGGTCATGCGTACCGGGAGCGAGCGAACTGAAAGTGGTATTCTGATGGTAGTCGAAAAAATTTCCATTGTCGAGCCAGCGATAATTGAACGCATCGGAAGAATTATTCGCGAGTGTGATCTGCGTTCCGGCACAAATTGTATCATTGCTCACCGTGAAATCCGCGGTGGGATGATTGCACATGGAAAGCACCGTAAAATCACGGCCGTTGGAATTCGTGGTGAATCCGGAAGAGATGATCTGTCCGTCGGGCAATTGGAAAACAGGCCGGCCTTCATCCTGGTCGTTACCGGTTCCGCTGTAGAGGTTCACCCATTTTTCATTGCCCGAATTGGAAAGACAACCGACGAGCCAGTCGCGCATACTGCCATTGTCATTTGCAATTCCGCTGAAATAAATATTTCCATCGTAACCATAATTGAGCACCATCGCTTCATCCTTCGTGCTGTCGGGTCCGTTGTAGGTGTAAACCCAATTCTCATTTCCTGCTGTATCGAGCTGCATGATGAGCACATCATAATTGGTCTGCGACGAATTAGCAACACCCGCTGCGTACAGCTTATTATCAGGACCGAGGATCACCTGGTGCGCGATGTTATCCTGGTTGCCGCTTCCACTATAGGTATGCACCCAGCGTTCGGCACCCGAGCTCATCTGGAGTGAAATGACAGCGGCACTTTGATTCGATGCCATTTGCAGATCGCCGGAAGTATAGAGATGTCCGTTCTGATCGAATGCAACACTGAAATACGATTCGTCTGTTGCATGTGCCGCTCCGTCTTTCCGGTACATCCATCTTTGATTGCCCATCGTGTCAATACTCACCACGGTAAAATCTTCTCCCGTGCCGACACCAGTTGAAGAACCGGTTGCATACATATTCCCATCGGGACCGGCGACAACAGCGTAACAGAGATCGATCCCATTGCCCGGGCCATCATACCGATAAAGAAACCGGAACGTACCTGTTGAAGTAAGACTGAGGATGCACAGGTCAATATCTCCGTTCGCGTTCTGCGAATTGACAGGGACATAAATATTTCCATGCGCATCCTGTGCCATCACATATCCCGGAAAATCTTCCTGGTTTCCTGTTCCGTTGTAGGAATACGTCCATCGCTCACTTCCTGTTGTATCCAGCGACACGACGAGAATATCATTATTCGCAACCGTAGTTTGTCCGAAGAGAAACAGGTTCATGCCTGTTCCCTGGATGCCGCCGAAAAGAAAATCATCTCCATTGCCAGAACCATTGTAAGTGTAACTCCAGTCCGGATTTCCCTGCATGTCGAGACGAACAACATACGCATCGGCTGTGCCCGGAGTAGATTCGTTGATGGCACCCGAAGAATAGATGTGATTGTCGGCGCCGAAACTTGAAAAACCTGCTTCA
>DATJEX010000315.1:0-9842 GCA_035496135.1 Bacteroidia bacterium | reverse complement strand
AGCACCCGCGGTCCTGAACACGAACAAATCGAGGTTTTTATTTCAATAATATCTCAACTTCACTTTTGAGTGTAGGAAGATGCTTGATCACCACAGCCCAAATCACCGCGTCATCCACTTTATCATAGCCGTGAATGATCCGGTTTCTTGTATTGATGATCTTTCGCGCATTGGAAACACGGAGATCACCATCAATTGATAAAGATTTATTCAGCGCTTCACCGATGATCTCCAATTCTCTTTCCACAGCTCTCTTCAATATCAGATTCGAGGAATACTCGTTGATCGAATGGATACCCGAAGTGAATGACTGAATATGAGAAATCGAGGTGAGAATGTCCGAAAAATATTTCTTGAGCTCAAGCGACATAAACCGGAGTTTTGGTCATCTGGACCGACTGAATGAAATATGGATTCTCCAGCGTTTTCTCCGTTACAAGATCAACTTTCTTACCGAGCAACTGTTCCAATCCATCCATCAGATCGAAATAATTATCCGCGTAATCTTCCTGCGGGATCTGATCTGTAAAATAAGTCACCAGAAAATCAACATCACTGTTCTCTGAAAAATGATCACTGCATACCGATCCGAATGCAGAAAGTGACGCGACTTTATGCTTTTTGCATAATGTTGCAATCCCGGAAAGGTTGTTGTTGATCAATGCATGGAGCATGATCAAATTTACGAAACTTGGAGATACAAACTCTTCTCCCGCTCACGCAGATTATACCTGCTCGCCATCACTTCTCCGTAAGCACCCGCGGTCCTGATCGCGATGAGATCGCCGCGCTTTATTTCCGGAAGATCGATCGCTTTTCCGAAACAGTCGGATGATTCGCACACCGGGCCGACCACGTCATAACGATTTGCAGTTGCTCCCGGAGACGGAGTGAGATTTTCAATTTTGTGATACGCCTGGTACAACGCCGGACGAATGAGTTCGGTCATTCCCGCGTCGAGGATCGCGAAATTCGTATTCACACCTTTCTTCACGTACAGCACACGCGAGATGAGCGCGCCGCATTGCGCAACGAGCGCACGCCCGAGTTCGAAATGAACTTCCTGGCCTTTCCGCACTTCGAGGAATTTTGAAAAGACATAAAAGAACGATTCAAAATCCGGGATGGAGAATTTTTCGGGTTCGTGATAATTCACGCCGAGTCCGCCACCGACATTGATGTGCTGCAGTGAAATTCTTTTCGACGCGAACCATTCCTGCAATTCATTCACGCGCATGCAGAGCGAACGGAAAACGCTGAGATCGGTGATCTGCGATCCGATGTGAAAATGAATTCCGGTGAGTTCGAGATTTTTCAGGTCTGCCAATGCGGCGATCACACCCGGCAATTCATGAATGCTGATGCCGAATTTATTTTCTTCTAGACCAGTCGTGATGTAATGATGTGTGTTCGCGTGCACGTTCGGGTTGATGCGCAGCGCGATCCTTGCTTTTTTGTTCAGTGATCCTGCGATCTGGTCGATGACTTCCATCTCGGGAAGCGATTCGCAGTTGAAGCAGAAAATATCATTCGTGATACCAATGCGGATCTCTTCATCACTCTTCCCTACTCCGGCGAATGCAATGACAGAAGGTGAGAATCCGCATTCCACTGCGCGTTTCACTTCATTCCCGCTCACACAATCGGCGCCGAGTCCGGCTTTCTGAATTCTCGTGACAATTTCAGGATTGGAATTCGCCTTCAGCGCATAATGCACATGATAACCGTGTTTCTCCGAAGCAAGTTTGCATGCCGCGATCGTCTTATCAAGCAATGGAAGATCGTACGCGTAGAAAGGTGTAGCGTGTTGCTGGAAAAGAGAGATGTTTTGCTGATTGAACATTTGCCGCTATTCGACAGGCTCAGAGCAGGCTCCGGCACTGAGAAGTTTTTATTTTATAAATTGAATAGTCCTTTATTAAGCGCTTGGAGTGTTTCTTTTTTTCTTGGTGTGTCGATGAGAATGGAAATGTTGTTCTCGCTTCCGCCGTAAGAGATCATGCGGATCGGGATATTTTTGAGTGAATCGAAAACACGTGAGGCATAACCCTGTTTGTCTTTGCCGAACGTTCCGACGATACAGACGATGGTTTGCTCCACATCCGCTTCCACGCTTCCGAAACTGGCCAATTCGTCTATGATGTCACGCAAATGTTCGTCTTTGTCGATCGTTACAGAAACAGCGACCTCGGAAGTGGTGATCATGTCGATCGGAGTTTTGTAACGCTCAAACACTTCGAAGACCGAACGCAGGAAACCATAAGCGAGCAGCATTCGTGTCGATTTTATTTTGATCGCTGTAATTCCGTCTTTCGCCGCGATTGCTGTGAACCGTTCGGCGTTCACGTTACTTCCGATCACCGTTCCTTTTGCTTCGGGCTGCATCGTGTTGAGCAACGCAACCGGAACATTTCTCTTCTGTGCCGGAAGAACACAGGTTGGATGAAGGATCTTCGCGCCGAAATAAGCAAGCTCGGCCGCTTCGTCGAACGTCATCTCGTGGATCGGAAAAGTTTTGTCGACGATGCGCGGATCATTATTGTGCATGCCGTCGATGTCGGTCCAGATCTGGCACTGTTCAGCTTTCAAAGCAGCGGCAATGAGCGTCGCCGTGTAATCACTTCCGCCGCGTTTCAGGTTATCAATTTCGCCGAACGCATTTCTGCAGATGTAACCCTGTGTGATGAAAAGATCAACTCCCTTATTTTTCGTCAGCTCACTCTGCAAATGTTTTTCAATGTACTCGAGATCCGGTTCATCGTTCTCGTCGATGCGCATGAAGTTCAGCGCGGCAAGCAACACCGACTTTATTCCTTTTTCCTCGAGATAATATTGAACAAGCGCCGTGCTGAGCAATTCGCCCTGCGCAAGGATCGCTTTTTCTTCGTTAACAGTAAACAGGTCGATGGTGAAACTTCTGAGGTAATTGAAATGTTCGGCAATGAGTTCCGCTCCTTTCGCCTGCGCTTTGGTGGACGTGTATAATTCCTTCACCACCATCCGGTATTTTCCTTGGAGGGCGTCGATCAGTTCACGCGCTTTGTCCGTTTCCTTCGCGTAAAGTGCCGCGGCGATCTCTACCAGTGCGTTCGTGGTCCCCGACATAGCAGAAAGCACCACGATCTTCGGTTTTTCATTCACAATGAGCGGAACAAGCGCCTTGATGCGTTCAGGGCTGCCAACAGAAGTTCCGCCGAATTTGAGGACGAGCATTTTTGAAATTTTACGAGTGGCGAAGTTAACAAACTAACTAATAGTTAATAGCTAATGGTTAATAGTGCCCACATGTCTCCGCTCCCAATCCCCAATTACCAACTATTAGCCATTAGCCATTAACTATTAACCAATAGCTATTAGCCATTAACTATTAGCTATTAGCTGCTTTAGATGTGTAAAAGCATGTTAAAAGCTTGTATGCCGGTGAAATCTTTCTCGCTCACCTTTCGTTACTTTTGAACCGCCGTATGTATTCACTATTCGCGAAAGAGATCAGGAGTTTTCTCAGTTCCCTCATTGGGTACATCGTGATCGTCGTGTTCCTGCTTGCCATCAGCCTGTTCATGTGGATCGTGAAAGGGAACAGCAACGTGCTCGACCAGGGCTACGCGAGTATCGACACACTTTTCGCCATCGCTCCCTGGGTTTTTCTTTTTCTCATTCCCGCCATCACCATGCGTTCATTCGCCGATGAGAAAAAAACAGGAACGATCGAATTGCTCCTCACCCGCCCTATCACCGACCTGCAGATCATTCTCGCCAAATATTTCGCCGGATTCATTCTCGTCGCGATCTCGCTCATTCCAACGCTGCTCTATTATTACAGCGTTTACAAACTCGGGAATCCGCAGGGAAATATCGATTCGGGAAGCACGATGGGATCGTATTGCGGATTACTGCTGCTCGGTTCAGCATTCGTGTCGATCGGACTTTTCGCTTCTTCCCTCACCGACAACCAGATCATTTCCTTCATTCTCGCCTTCGCCCTCTGTTTCTTCTGTTACATCGGGCTCGAGCAGATCAGCTCCCTTTCTTTATTCGGAAAAGCAGACACGTTCATCCAGGCACTCGGCATCAACGAACATTACAACTCACTCGCACGCGGCGTGATCGATACGCGCGATGTGGTGTATTTCATTTCCTTCAACGGTGTATTCATCCTGCTCACGAAAACGATCCTCGAAAGCAGGAAGTGGTAATTGAATTTTGGAAAAGAAAAAAAATAAACGCTCCGACCTCATCAATCTGCTCCTGGGATTGATCATCATCGCATTGGTGAATGTCGTGTCGCAGTTTTTCTTCGGCCGATTCGACCTGACCAAAGAGAAACGATACACGCTCGCGTCCACCACCACGGACATGCTGAAGAACCTGGACGACAACGTCTATTTCAAAGTTTATCTCGAAGGTGATTTTCCGCAGGGTGCCGGCGATTTCAAACATCTGCGTGATGAAACGCGCATCATGCTGGATGAATTCCGCGCGGTGGCCGGAGACAATATTGAATACGAATTCATTGATCCGAATGAGAATCCCGATTCCAAACAGCGGGAAGCTTTTCACAAGCAGCTCGAGGATAAAGGACTTGAACCGCGCGAACAACCGTTCACCGATGATAACGGAACAGAAACAACAGTAGATCTTTTTCCGTGGGCGACCGCTACCTACAAAGGACGCGAAGTGATCATTCCGCTGATGGGAACGAATTCGCCCAAGCCGAATGAAGAAGAGATCAATCACGCGGTGGAAGGACTCGAATATGAGATGACCAACGCGATCCGCAAACTGCAGATGACGATCAAACCGAGGATCGCGATCACGCAGGGGCACGCGGAAGATGATTCATTGCAGCTCACCGATCTCGTGAAAGGATTGCGTGAATATTACCAGGTGGATTATGTGAATTTCAACAACAACCTGAATGCATTCCGTGATACGATGCAGAATGCAACGCAGATCGTGAACAAATACAATGCGATCATTGTCGCAGGCCCGGATTCTGCTTTCACGGCGCAGGAACTTTTCGTGCTCGATCAATTCATTCTGTATGGAGGAAAAGCGCTGTTCCTCGTCGACCCGGTGAACACGAACATGGACAGTCTCCATATGACCGGCATGACGATCGCGCTGCCGAGAAAAATGGGACTCGAAGATCTGCTCTTCCGTTACGGCGCGCGAATGAATTCGACACTCGTGGAAGATGAATATTCACCGAACCTGATGATCCCTACTCCGCAAAAACAGTGGAGATCCATTCCGTGGTATTATTCACCGACCATTCTTCCGCTCGAGCAACATGTGATCGTGCGAAACCTTGACCGGATCAAATTCGATTTTCTCAGCACGATCGATACGGTGGAAACTTCTTCGAATGTGAAGAAGACGATCCTGCTTCGCTCGTCCGATCACTCGCGTTTCCTGCGCACGCCCATCAGGATCGCGATCATGTACGGACTCATTCCGCGCGATCCGCACACGTTCGACAAACCGAATCAATCTGTAGCGGTCTTGCTCGAAGGAAGTTTTGATTCCTATTACAAGAATAAATTCCTTCCCGACGAACTGAAGAACAGCAAACTCATCGGGTACGTGGAACACAGCAAGCGCGATTCGAAGATCATCGTTGTGGGTGACGGAGATGTGGCGAACAACCCTGTGAATGCGCAGCGGCAAACCGCAGATCTCGGTTACGATCTGATGAATCACATGAACCCGATCAAGTACGCGAACAAAACGTTCCTGCTGAATTGCGTGAATTATCTCTGCGACGACAAAGGTTTGCTCGCTTTACGTTCGCGTGAAGTCACACTGCGCCTGCTCGATCGGCCGAAGATCAAAGACCATCGTTTGAAATGGCAATTGATCAACGTGCTCGGACCGGTCTTCTTTGTGATCCTGATGGGCTTTTATCGTGCATGGTCGCGAAGAAGAAAATTCGTCAATGGGCTGGATTCATTCACACCGGACGTGATCGTGATCACACTTTCCATTCTCGGTGCGCTCTATTTCCTCGTTGGTTTCGGCATTGCGGTCATTGTTTCGGTTTCCTTTGCCGTATTGGCCGTCCTTGTCCGGTTCATCCAGGCAAATCGTGGAAAGACGTAATGGTTCTTTCCTGCTGACGAAGCGAGTACCAATGAACAAAAAGACACAGAAGCAATAACTCCGAACTTCAGTTCGGGGCTTACGAGCGCCACTACCGCACACCAAAATGAACATAACCCCGAACTTTAGTTCGGGGACATACGAGCGCCGCCATACTCCACACAGCGGGCGAGGCGACCTTGATCGAGATCAACTAAGGACGCCTCGCCCGCTGGTAAAAAAAGAGAAGCTCGCTATCCCGGCACTGAAGTACCTGGAAATATAAAGCCACTTAACTGATCAGAATAGCCACCGGTGAATTCCGTACTTTTGCATCCGATGATTCCATTACATTTGAAAAGAAGCTATCTCAGAATTACCGCTGAAAAATCTGCGTCACTCTGCGGACTCTGCGAGAGGCAATTCAGAAGCAATTCTGAGATAGCTTCCGGTACAACTCCCCTCTCATTTATTCCGATCGTTCTATGAAACGGAACACCATTGCACTCCTTGTCGTATTGCTGCTCGGCGCTCTCACCTTCTGGCTTGTTTCCCACCGCGACAGAAGCTCACTCAAAAAAGAATTGCGCGATTTCGCCTACGCCGACACCGGGTCCATCACGAAAGTTTTTCTTGCCGATAAATCATTGCACGAGGTCACACTCACCCGCGAAAAAGTGGATGGTGTGATGCAGTGGAAAGTGAACGGAAAATACATCGCGCGTCCCGATGCGATCTATTACCTGCTGCAAACCGTTCACGATCTTTCCATCAAGGAACCCGTGAGCAACAAAGCGAAACCCGGCGTGATCAAACAACTCGCTTCGGGAGCGATCAAGTGCCAGCTTTTTGTCGGCGATAAACTCGTCAAACAATTTTACGTGGGCGGTGCCGACCAGGAAGAAACAGGAACGTATATGCTGCTCAGCGATGTTTCCGATCCTGATGATCCGATCAATTCCACCGAGCCATTCGTGATGGAAGTGAAAGGTGTGAACGCTTATCTCACCACACGTTTTTCCACGAAAGAAGGTGAATGGAGAGACCGCACCTGCTTCAAATATTTCGCGCCGGACATCCGCTCCATCACGGTTGAACATAAAGATCACCCGGAACAATCGTTCACTGTTACGCAATCTGCCGATAACAGAACGTACACGGTGACGACGAAAGATGGAAAAACAGTTTTACCGATCGACACGATCGCGGTGCGGCAGTTCATCTCTTATTTCGGCCACATCAATTTTGAGAATTTCGACAACACACTCACCAAAGAACACCAGGATTCCATCACGAATTCCCATTGGGAACACCGCATCACCATAACCGACGCTTCCAACAAAAGCAACGAAGCGCTCATGTGGCTCAAGAAGAACGATGGTTTCATGCCCGACGACACCACAGCCGCCGCTCCTCCTCCGTTCGATCCCGATCACATGTTCGGACTCGTGAACAACAAACAGGATTTTGTGGTGATCAACTACTACGTCTTCGGCAAACTGCTCGTGACACCGGATTACTTCCTCCCCAGGAAGAAGGAGGTTCCTATAAAGTAAGTAAGGGCGTTAGGGGGAACGAAGTGCGAAATCCCGGCGCAAGGCCGGGTGCGAAAATAGCGAAGTGCGAACGTGCGGAAATTGCGAACTCTTCATCTCGCGCCTTTCGCACGTTCGCACTTCGCAATTCCGCACAGGCAGCCTCTGGCTGACTGAGTTCGCAGTTCGTTCCCCGTCTCCGATCAACTATGCATGGCCAGGAGTTCGCACGTTCGCACTTCGCATATCCGCACAGGCAGCCTCTGGCTGACTGAGTTCGCAGTTCGTTCCCCGTCTCCGATCAACTATGCGTGGCCAGGAGTTCGCACGTTCGCACTTCGCATTTCCGCACAGGCAGCCTCTGGCTGACTGAGTTCGCAATTCGTTCCCCCGTAGTCCCAACCTCCCTTTCACCCCCATTGTTAGTAACCGGTTAAAAAGTAGCGTTTTTCCCTCTGGTCGGTGCCTCCAAAAGGGATAATTTTGTCCTTCACATTTTAAGGACATTTTCCCTATGAAATTCATTGTTTCGAGTTCGTCACTTCTTAAGCAGCTCCAGATGTTGAGCGGTGTGCTTAATTCCACCAACACCCTGCCGATCCTGGATAACTTCCTTTTCGAGGTCGACAAAGGTGCACTCACGATCTCTGCTTCAGATCTTGAAACAACGATCACCACACAACTTTCCGTTGAGTCGAAAGATTCGGGGAATGTGGCGGTGCCTGCGAAACTGCTCATCGATACACTCAAGACTTTTCCCGAGCAGCCGCTCACTTTTTCCATCGACAAAAAACGTTTCGCGATAGAGATCTCTTCCGATTACGGAAAATACAAGATCACCGGTCAGAACGGAGATGAATTTCCAAAAGCGCCTGCTGTCGAAAAAGGACAGTCGCTCGAGATGGATGCTTCCATTCTCGGACGCGCGATCGCAAAAACACTTTTCGCTGCGGGTAACGATGAACTTCGTCCTGTGATGTCGGGCGTGTTCGTGCAGTTCGCCCCGGACAGCGCGACCTTCGTAGCAACCGATGCGCACAAACTCGTTCGTTATCGCCGCACGGATATCAAATCGACAGGAAGTGCTGCATTCATTCTTCCGCGCAAACCTTTGAACCTTCTGAAGAGCATTCTTCCCGGCGTTGAAGGACTCATCCGAGTGGAATACAATGCGACCAACGCGCGTTTCTCCTGGGGCATCGCTCCCGACGGAACAGTTGGAACAACATTGATCTGCCGTTTGATCGACGGAAAATATCCGAACTACGAAGCGGTCATTCCGAAGAACAATCCGAACAAACTCACGATCGATACCAATTCACTGCTCGGTTCCATCCGCCGCGTGGCGATCTTCGCCAACAAAACAACGCATCAAGTACGTTTGAAAGTGGCGGGCAACGAACTGAATATTTCTGCCGAAGATCTCGACTTCTCCAACGAAGCGGCAGAACGTCTCACTTGCTCTTACTCCGGCGACGACATGGAAATTGGTTTCAATTCAAAATTCCTGGCAGAGATGCTCACGAACATCGGAAGCGAAGAAGCGTTGATCGAAATGTCGGCACCGAATCGTGCGGGGATTCTTCTTCCATCTGTGAAGCCGAATGAAGCGGAGGATACGTTGATGTTGGTCATGCCAGTCATGCTTAATAACTAAGCGGGGGATTACGGATTTTCTACGGAGAATACGAATTACGGGTTTAAACAGATTTACAGAAGTCGCGGCTTGGGAAACTGGTTGCGATTTTTTTTATTCGGGAGATTAATGCAATCGGGTAAATTAAGTTGAACAAGATTTTGTTTAAGAATTGAAAATTGCTAAAAAGGTCTAACTTTAATTCTCAAACTATCTAACCCATGCTAACCTCTGCTAAACTTAGAAATCTTACGGATGCTCTTAAAGCGTATCACAAACAATATTTGCAAAAAGAAAATCTCGAGCTGGATGAATCCGGAACGCGATTAATGATCAATTCTTTTTTGACTGATGTTCTCGGGTACGCGCCAATCGAAGAAGTCAAAACAGAATATATGATTCGTGGAACTTATGCGGATTATGTTCTGCAATTAAAAGGTGTCAGACACTTTCTTGTTGAAGTAAAAGCATATGGCTTGGATTTATCCGAGAAACATTTACGCCAGGCAATCAATTACGGAGCGAACGAAGGAATAGAATGGGCATTACTGACAAATGGACGTCGGTTTGATTTCTATAAAGTCATTTTT
>DATJEX010000314.1:0-3138 GCA_035496135.1 Bacteroidia bacterium | reverse complement strand
ATTCGGTGCAGGTGGTGAATTCGAAAGGCACGCTCGTGATGCGGATGGATTCATCGAACGCCAAAGTAAAACAGGATTCGCGCTATTACGAACTCTATCTCTACGATCTTCCCAAAGGAGATTATTCCATTTACATTTTTGATATCAACTCCGATGTGACGTCGAAGGATATCAAGCTGGAATGATTTTTCTCTGATCTAAAATGCCATGAAGCATTTCTGCTGGGTGCTGACATTCGCCGCTGCTTTTCTTTTTCATAAGGAGAAAACTGTTTTCACGGATAACGACCACACGGTGAATCCCATCCTCGGCGACATCAGTTTCGTGAAAAAGTTCGGGCATCTTCCTGATTCCGCAACAGATGAAGTCCTGCGCATCAAAACTCATTTTGAATATGTCGAAAACCTGTTGCGGCAGAAAGATGTTTCTTATCTGCCACCGGAACTGCAGGTGAAGAGAGGAAAACTCCTTGACCTGCTTCATCAATACGCGGCTGCCGGAATTTTTCCGCACAATTATGATCACCCGGAGAAACGCGTTCCCTGTTTCATTGATAAAAATGGGAATATCTGCGCGGTTGGATTCTTAATTGAGAAAACTGCGGGGAGAGAAATTGCAGAGGAAATTAACCGGAAACATCAAGACCAGAAGATCTTCGAGATGAATGACAGTGAAGTGGATGACTGGATCGCGTCGAGTGGATTGACGAAGGAAGAATGCGCCATGATCCAGCCTACTTACCAGCAACAGGAAGTCGCTTTTTCAGTCGGAACGAGTTATCGCGCTGGTGATGCTTTTTATCCAACGATCGATCTTTCTTCACAGATCTATCATTACAAAACCGGTTACACCGAATTCAACGGAATCGGAATCCGCGCAGATTACCTGATGAAACAGAATTTTGAGATCGGCCCGCGCGTTTTTTTCGAGATGTGCCCTAACCGGAGTTTTCTCATCACACCTGTTTTAGGTCTCTCGCCGATCCTTTATCATTATTACAAAACATTCGGGATGAATTTCAAACCGGAAGTTGAATTCATTCTCGCCGGGACTTCCGCCTATTCACTTCATCTCTCCTATGGATATGATGTGCCGGTGATCGCGCAATCGAAATTCGGTGCGGGAAGAAATGATATCACATTAAGAGTACAGGTCGATGTGAGCCGGGTTGCACAATTCAAAGGCGGCAAACAAAGATCTGTGTGGTGATCGTTTACTTCAGGTTCGTATTCAGAATATCCTTCTGCCAGTCATTCCACGCCGTTCCATTTACGTAATCCCAGATCTGTTTACGGAAACGGTCCTGCGCATAGAAAGTGTTCAGCACATCGAAACATGGATTTGCCAGTCGCGTATTCGCGCTGAATCCCGCGTTGATCAGGTTTTTCATCATCGTCGGATCGAAATAATCCAGTCGCTTGAGCGCCTGCGCCGCATTCACACGTGTGCGGAACTCGTACGACTCGCTCGTGTATAACACAAGCTTATCGATCGCGTCCTTATCCATTCCACCCATCTTCGCTTTTATCTCGAGCCATTTCACTTCCACATTTCTTCCGGAAGTTCCGATCACACCTTTTGTAGCGTTGAGATAATTGATCGAATTCTGAGGATACTGGAAACAGAGTTTGTCGAGCGTGTTCAACACTACTTCATAAGATGGCGAGGTCAGCAGTTTTTCGTAATCAGGCAACAGATCCTGCCGCACAAGAACCGTATTATTGATGACAGCTTTCTGCAACATCACATTCGTGTCATTGATCGCCGAACGGATGATATTCCCGATCTTATCATTGTTCAAATCGATGGTATCGTTGACCAATTGGCGGATGATCTCACCTTTTGTTCCAAAGAAAGTCTCTGTAAAATAACTTTTCACCAGTGTATTCCTTCTTTGATCCATCGGGAATGCGCTGAGTGCAACCAGCGCATCATATCTGTCCAGCATGTTCGGTGCACTTGTCGCCTGGTTGGTCAGCCAATCGAGTGGTTTGGTGAAATTCACTTTCTTCAGTACTTCATTGTTCGGATCGAACAGAACAAATGAGATCGTCTTCCCGTCTTTATTCGTGATGTCAACCGTCTGTGTTTTTTCCTGGATCCATTCCTGTTTGCGATCAACCGTTCCGTCGGAATAATGTACTTCGAACCAGATCGGCATTTTGAAAAGCCCTGTCACGTCATTCTCATGCTGCACCTGTTCTACTGTGAATCGTGTGGTTTTATTTCCGTCCGCCATCAACTCTTCCGCATTCACATTGTATTCCGGTTCTCCGCCGCGATACACCCATTCATCCCAGAACCAGTGCAGCGACATACCGGTTGATTCTTCAAATGCAGCGAGCAGATCATCCGAAGTCACATTGCTGTAAGCATGTGCGTCGAGATATTTTTTGATCGCACGATTGTATTCCTCTTTTCCGCCGACCACATATTTGAGCATGTTGAGCACGAACGCGCCTTTCGGATAATGTCTCGCGCTTCCTGCCTGGCTGTGCGCGATAGGAAGATCATTGTTCTTTCCTTCTGCCAGAGCTGAATTCTGGTTATCGCGCATGCCCCATTTGAAATGATCTTCGCCCCAGATGCTTTCTTCAAATAAAGCGTCGTAATACGTTGCGAAACTTTCCTGGAGCCAGTGATGCGCATCGCTTTTTGCGGTGACATAATCTCCGAACCACTGGTGCGCAAGCTCGTGTGCATTCACACTCACATAGGAACGATCCCAATTGCTTCGTTTGTCCACGAACAGAAAATCTCCGTAAACAGTCGCGGAAACATTTTCCATCGCACCATACATGAATTCCTGTACCGGCAATTGCGAATAGGATGGCCACGGATATTTCACGCCGATCTCATTCTCGTAAAAATCGATCATCTGCTCGCTGTACTGGTAGGTCGTCTCCACGCGGTCTTTCCAATCGGGATAATAATACAAATGCATCGGCACACCCGATTTCGATTTTGTTTCCTTGATGTCGTACATACCGATGCCAAGCATCACGAGATACGGAGCGAATGGTTTTGACAAACGATAATGCCAGGTTTTCGTGCCGTCCTTGTTCAATCTCTCTTCGATCTTATTTCCATTCGACAGAACTTTGTAAGCCGCATCAAATGTCGCGGTGAGATCCGTTG
>DATJEX010000313.1:0-9519 GCA_035496135.1 Bacteroidia bacterium | reverse complement strand
CGCAACAATGAACGAATGCCATCAATGAACATCTGGTGGTCATCCGCAATAAGGATCTTCAATGTTGGCGTGCTTTCCATAGATCAATTCAAAGGTATGGATATGAAAATAGAAGTTCCTTTCCCGCTTTCGGATTCCACGCGGATGGTTCCGCCGAGCAATTCCACTCTCGAATGAATATTCTTCCAGCCGAGACCTTTCGATTCAGCGATCTTCGACACATCAAAACTTTTTCCGTCATCAGAGATATTGATCAGCAGTTCGTTCGACGACCTCTTCATTTTCACAACGATGTTCTTCGCTTCGGCATGACGCACCATATTGTTCAGCACTTCCTGCACGATGCGGTACAATGCGATCTCCATGGTTTCCGGCAGTCGATCTTCCAGGTCCGTGTCGTATTCGATCTTCAGTTTTTCCGTGTCATTGATCTTGTTGATCAATTCATTCACTGCCGAGATCAAACCAAGACGGATGAGTGCGCCTGGCATCATGTTGTGCGAGATCGTTCTCACTTCTTCACAGGCCTGGTCGAGCAGCTGAATCGAATTCTTCAGCAACACGCGGTCCCGTTCATCCGGGCTTTCTTCGAGCCCGGCAACATTCAATCGCGCAGTAGACAAAAGCTGTCCAAGACCATCATGCAGTTCTCCGGCGATCCGTTTGCGTTCCTTCTCTTCCGTTTCAATGATCGCATTCATGCGTGCACTCTGTTTCAATTCCAGTTCGCGCGTCCTTGATCTCAATTGACGGGAAAAATAATAACGCACGGAAACGACAAGCAGGAAAAGAAGAATGATCGCTGTGCTGATGATGAAAGGCCAGGTCTTCCAGAATGGAGGCGTGATGGTGATGCGGAGTTCCAATGGTTTGTCATTCCACACTCCATCGTTATTGGAAGCTTTCACCTGGAAAACATATTCCCCCGGATCAAGATTCACGAACCTTGCGAATTGTTCCGATCCTGCATCAACCCAGTTACTGTCGAGTCCAAGCAGGCGATACTTGAATTTGTTTTTTGAAGGATCAGAAAATTCAAGTGCCGCATATTCGAACAGGAGATTCGTATTGGTGTGATCAAGCACAATGCTCTTTCTCCTTTCGATCAGCGAGTCGGAAAGAAATGGTTTATCGAAGATCTTCAACCCGGTGATGACACATTGAGGCCCGTATGGATTGTCTTTGATCTCTGACGCGAAAAAATGATTGAAGCCGTTCACACCGCCGAAAAATAATTCTCCTTCAGGGCTGATGTAATACGCACCCGTATTGAATTCATTCGACTGCAATCCGTCCGACATCGTGAAATTCCTGAACACTTCAGTCTTCGGATCGAACCTGGATAATCCCTTATTGGTACTGATCCACAATTTCCCGCCTTCATCGAATAAGATCCCGTAAACGAAACTATTCGGCATTCCATCCTGCTCATTATATGCTTTGATGACCGAATGCTTTTCAGCATCTATCTTCAACATATAATTGACTGTCCCGGCCCAAATGGTGGATGTGCTATCCTGGCAGATACATTTTCCTCTTCCAACATCACTGATCACAAGCCGAAGATCAGGATGATCAGGATCATATGCATTACCTGAAAAACAGATCCCGTTCTCTGTTGCCAGCCACAGGCATCCTTTATTGTCCACCATCAGATCAAAGACCTCCGCATCCACGGAAGAGGAATGGAATGTATATCCACTCTTCGTTTTCTGCAATTCATAAAAGCCGTAGGTGGACCCGACCAGCAAAGATCCATCCGGAAGAATTTTCACCACATAAATATTGCTGTTGTATTTTGGATCCATGCCCGTTACAAGAGGGCGTACCAGGACGGAACTTCCTTTTTCGAGAATACCGATCCCCGCACTTGTGCTCACCACTACCTGTCCGTCCCCATCCATGCTCATGGAAGTGACTGCGGCAGAACGATCATCCTCGAATCCATTAATGTAACGATACGTCCCATCCTTCCTGTTCATCACATTGATACCCTGATCATAGGTCCCAATGTAGATCTCATCACCCACCTCGAGAAAACATTTGATGAAATTGCTCTTCAGTTCAAGCCTGCTCCTCGTATCACAAAAAGTATGATGAAATGGTTTGGCTTTAAGATCGATCTTATAGATCCCGTCCGGATCTGTCCCCATCCACAGATTCCGTGTCCTGTCCTGGTAGAGCCGGACGACCCTGTATCTGAATCCGCTGGTACTGTTCTCCGGTTCACTTCGCTTTTGAAATCGCCTCGTCAGTTTATTGAATGAAAATACTTTTCCGCTGTCGGAACCGCACCACACCTCACCAGGGCTGGTTTCCAGCAGGGAAATGATATACTCAGAAGCAGGAGTTCCGTTTTCTCTGATGATACGATGACAGGAGGTACTGTCAGTGACCGGATCATAATATATCAAACCACCGGCACTGCCAAGAACGATATCCCTGTCATGATCAATGGTAAGCGCGTGAAGTACAAGAAGAGGTCCTGTTTGCTGATCATAGAATCTATGATGCGAGAATTCCAGCGAATTAAGCGAAAATGAGCTGAGTGCACTGTCAACATTGCTGATGTACCATATCCTTCTGTTCAGTGAATCATATGCGGCAAAGTTCGTACTGGGAAAACAATCCGCAGCTTCATCGAACTGCTGAATGATCGTTTTTGTTCTCCAATTCAGTTTCACTATGCCATTGAATCTTACCAGCAACCATAGTGTATCTTTTTCCTGCAGGAATGGATAAATATCTCCGGCGGCCTTGGGCGGAGTAAACGTATAGATCAATTCGATCTTACCGGTATTCAGATCCATTCTGTACAGTTCTCTTGAGCCTACGGTGGTTATCCACATCGCATCCCCGACACACATCAGGTTGCGGAGGATACTACTGCGAAGTGAGAGTGAATCTTTTTTGTTGCTCTTATAGATCTTGAAATTCCTGCCATCAAACCGATTGAGCCCATCCGCACTGGTGAACCACATGAATCCCGAATTGTCCTGGGTGATATCGAAATTCGTTCCCTGTGAAAGTCCATCCTCCACCCCGAAATGCTGAATCCCTCTTCGTTGCTGTGAAAAAAGAAATCCGGAAGAAAGCAACAAAGCGAAAAGAAAGAGAAAATTCTTCATGCATTAGATCCGTTCACAACTGAGCGTTTTCATTATGAAAACTGATGCCGTCCCGATCATGACCAAAGTAAAGAAATCCTTCGCATCCGCCAACGCACTTTCCTTCGCACATTCGAAGATTCAGGATTCGAAGATTGGAATATCAGTTGCTTTTGAATGAATGATGTTTAATATTCCAATCTTCCAATTTTTCAATTGGAATAGACATCCATCCTGAAACTCGCGCTGAACTGTATGGGCACGCCGTATTCGCAGTGATATTCCTCTTTGGGCGGAGGAAGTTTTCCATTCGCCGGATATTTCAACAGCGCATAACGATCGGTGAATCCGAAATTGTAAATGAGTTCCCACTTGTTGCCATTGCGTTTATAGAATGCATAACCGATCTCCGTCCTGACCTGGTCGCCTGCTTTCACTTTTCTAACCTGCACCTGTATCCCGATCGTTTCCATTCCGCACTTTCCGATCTCGAGCGTGTCCGTCTTATCCGTCGTCGTCACGTTGAATTTTTTGCCTTTGGGAAATTTGATGGAATCGCCGTTGCAATAAATTTTGTCGATGGACAGGTTGATCGTGTAGCCTTTCTGTGCATGAAGGATCACGCTGCTCAATAAACCCAGGACGATCAACAGGCGTTTCATGCTTACAATGTAGCAAATGCCGAGCCAATCATAGCCCACCGATCAATCACAGCCCACCGATTAATCGGTGGGCTATGATTGAAGTTTACCTAACTTTGTCCTATGAATATTACCAGCGAAATGGTGCTTGACGCACTCAAAAATGTAGACGATCCGGACCTGAAGAAAGATATCGTGACGCTTGGCATGGTGAAACATGTAGTGGTGGACGGACACAAGGTTTCCTTCACTGTTGTCCTCACGACTCCGGCCTGCCCGATGAAAGACATGATCCAGCGCGCATGCGTGAACGCGATCAAATATTATGTGAATAAAGAAGCCGAAGTGAAAGTGAACATGACTTCGGTGACTTCCACTCCGCAGAAAAAAGGGCCGGTTCTTCCTGCTGTAAAAAATATCATTGCTGTTGCCTCCGGAAAAGGGGGTGTTGGAAAATCAACTGTTGCTGCGAATCTCGCGTGCGCGCTCGCGATGACAGGAGCGAAAGTGGGATTGGTGGACGCCGATATTTACGGGCCATCAGCACCGATCATGTTCGACGTGATGAACGAAAAACCACAATTGCAGGATAAAGACGGAAAAACGTGGATGATCCCCGTCGAGAGTTACGGCGTAAAGATCATGTCGATGGGATTTTTCACCCACAATAATGAAGCGGTAGCATGGCGCGGACCAATTGCTGTTCGTGCATTGAACCAAATGTTGTCGGAAGCCGATTGGGGCGAATTGGATTACATGATCGTCGATCTTCCTCCGGGAACAGGAGATATTCACCTTTCACTTGTCGCTGCAATTCCTGTCACCGGCGCGATCATCGTGAGTACACCACAGAATGTTGCGCTGGCTGATGCAAAAAAATGCGCGGCGATGTTCCGCATGGCGGCTATCAATGTTCCGATCATCGGTGTGGTCGAAAATATGTCGTGGTTCACTCCCGCTGAATTGCCGGAGAACAAATACTACATTTTCGGAAGAGAAGGCGGAACACGTTTCGCAGAAGATCTCGGTGTGCCACTCCTGGGACAAATTCCATTGGTGCAAAGCATCTGTGAATCGGGTGATGCAGGCCGTCCTGCTGTTCTGCAGAAAGACACGATCGTAGCGAAAGCGTTCCTCGAATTCGCAGGAAATGCGGCACGGCAGATCGCTATTCGTAATTCAAAACCGGCAGAGGTCGTGGCGTGATCGTCCACACAGATTTACCAGCAGAAATTCTTTTCAGTTCATCACTTTTGCACGATCAATTTCCGTGCAGAGAAAATTCCGTTGTGTTCGATCAGAACCGTGTAAATCCCGCTGGAATAATTGCTCATATCGATCGGCACATTCCTTTCATTCACATCCTTCTTCACCAGGATGAGTGCGCCTGTCGCATCGAAAACGGATAAGGAATATGTCGTTGTGAGATCTGTCACGAGATCAAAATATCCGATGGACGGATTCGGGTAAACTGAAAAATCATTTTGTGACTGGAGTTCGGGCATTCCCGTGAGTGATCCGATCCTGGCAACGAAAAGATCGCTGCTGTAGGTGGCGACGTTGAATAATGTTGTCGATCCTAACATGATCGAACTACTGGAAAAATTACCGGCAACATACAATTCACCGTTGCGGTAGTCGACTGAATTTCCAATATCGTACCAGCTTCCGCCGCTGTTGATCGTCCAGAGCGGATTGCCGGATGCATCAAATTTCACAACGAGAATGTCATCATAACCCGCTGCCGAATTATGGAGCGTGTCATTTCCGAAAACGATCGAGCTGCTCCTGAATTGACCCGTCATAAAAAAATTGCCATATTCATCCGCGATCAATCCATCACCAATGTCCATGTTATCTCCACCGAACGATCTCACCCATTGCTCATTTCCGTTGGACGAATATTTCATGATGAAAATATCGGTGTAGGAAAATGGCCCGGAATTCGGCGTGCTGAGAATACCAGCATAAAAGGTACTGCTCATGAACCATCCCGTCACGATCACATTGTTATTCGCGTCAATGCAGAGCGCAAACGGCCTTTCACTATCAGTTCCCCCGCTCGATCTTGCCCAGAGTTCGTTCAGTGACTGATCGAATTTCACGAGGAAATTGTCATTACTCCCATTCGAAACAAGATTATCATTGCCGATCTGCATGGTGGTGGATCCATAAAAACCGGCGACATAAATGTCATCGTTATAATCAAATCTCGCCGCTGTCCCGACACTGTGAGCGGAACCAGTCGCATTCGTTGCACCCAGCGCATTACCATTCATGTCATACTGTGCAACGAAACATTCCGCAAAATGATTGGACGGATTGATTACCTGGTGCGTTCCGAAGTTCATGTTCGAGCTTGTAAAATTTCCAGTCAAGCAGATACGTCCATTATGCGATACCGCGACAGAAGCTGCATAATCATCATCGTCGCCACCAGCACTTACCGCCCAAACTACCTGCCCTGAAGAATCAAGTTTTGCAATGAAAATATCGATGGAGTCTGCACTCGTCAGTAAAAAATTCCCGAACCTGACAGAAGGATTCCTGAAATTTCCGGTGATATAAATATTCCCGCCCGCATCACACGCAAGACTGGTGATCGTTGTCCGGGAGCTGTCAACAGGGTTTTTCGCCCAGATCACATTTCCATTGCTGTCAAACTTTGTCACAAAATTATTGCCCCCGGAAGTGAAACCATTTATCGTCGCACTCCCGAACGTCAAGGAGGAACCGGTGAAATTTCCTGCTACGTAATGATGTCCGGAACTATCGCAGCTGATCGCAACCGGTAGATCATTGTAATTGCTCCCGAAGGAATGCGCCCATTCGACCGTTGGTGATTGGCTGTAACCAAGCGTGGTTGCTCCAATGAAAACGCAGAAAAAAAGTAGCCGTGTTCTTGTTATGCAGGGGTGGATCACGCTGCGTTAACGACGGATTGACGCCTTTTATTGTGCCCGATCCTATCGATCAGGATAAGGGCTTTTTCACCATTCTTCCGGGTACACCATTGGTCTGTTACAATTCCTATCTTTGTACAACCAATGAATACCGATCTCACAGCACGAATTGAAGAAGCCCTCGATCAACTGCGTCCTTTTCTGAAGGCCGATGGTGGTGATGTAACACTTGTAGAGATCACCGATGATATGGTGGTGAAACTGGAGTTACAGGGCGCATGCCGCAATTGTTCCATGCGGATGATGACCTTCAAAGCCGGGCTCGAAGAAGCAGTACGGCGTGTCGCACCGGAGATCTCCCGTGTCGAAGCCATCGAACAGCTGACAGAAGTCAATTAAATAATAACCCTCACATTCCGGAAACTGTTTAATTTTGCAAACACCGAACGAAAAAATGAAGATCAACCGTTATATGTGCTGCTGTATGTGTAACCCCAGCGAAAGGGATTGATCGACTATGCCATATTCATGACAGAAAGGTTTTTCCCGTTACGGAGAAACCTTTTTTCATTCACACCATTCAGTCGCGAAGAAGATTCTTAGGATCCCTTCACGATAAATAAAAATAAAATGTCAACACATATTACAGAAGAAAAAGAAAGTGTCGTGATCCTGTTCGCGGGCGATTCCGGCGACGGGATCCAATTGACCGGCGCGCAATTCACATCCACCAATGTGCTGTTCGGTAACGACGTCACCACTTTCCCGAATTTTCCGGCGGAGATCCGCGCACCACAGGGAACACTCGCCGGCGTTTCCGGATTTCAATTGAATTTCGGAAGCGTGGAGATCGATTCTCCAGGCGACATGCTCGATGTGCTCGTGGTGATGAACGCTGCTGCATTGAAAGCAAATCTCCGTCAATTGAAAAAAGGCGGAACGGTCATCGCCAACATTGATGGATTCGATCCGAAGAATCTGAAGCTGGCGAAATATCCGGACGGTGTGAATCCATTGCAGGACGGATCACTTTCCGGCTATGAATTGATCGGTGTTGATGTGACCAAACTCACGAAGAAAGCGCTCGAAGGAAGCGGGCTCGGAACAAAAGAAACGGATCGCTCAAAAAATATGTTCGTGCTCGGATTCATTCTCTGGATGTACGAACGTTCACTCGATCCGACGATTGAATTCCTCAATGAGCAATTCAAAAAACGCCCCGAGCTGATCGATTCCAATGTCAAGGTGCTGAAAGCCGGTTATCATTTCGGCGAAACGACGGAAACACAGATCAAGCGTTATGAAGTCGGTAAAGCAAAACTGCCGGCGGGAACATATCGCAGCATCACGGGTAATGTGGGAACTGCTCTTGGATTGATCGCAGCCGCAAACAAAGCGGGACTGAAATTATTTTACGGCACCTATCCCATCACTCCTGCTTCCGATATTCTTCACGAATTGTCGAAGCATAAAAATTACAACGTGATCACGTTCCAGGCCGAAGATGAAATTGCCGCTATCACTTCCGCCATCGGCGCTTCATTCGGCGGAAATCTTGGTGTGACCGCTTCATCGGGTCCCGGCATCGCTTTGAAAACAGAAGCGATCGGATTGGCGGTGATGCTCGAACTTCCATTGGTGATCGTGAATGTTCAGCGCGGCGGACCTTCAACAGGCCTTCCGACAAAAACAGAACAGGCGGATCTGCTGCAGGCCGTTTACGGAAGAAATGGTGAATGTCCTGTTGTCGTGATCGCAGCATCTACTCCGAACAATACGTTTGAAACAGTTTATGAAGCGGTGCGCATTGCCATCGATCACATGACGCCTGTAATTTTTCTGTCGGATGGTTACATCGCGAATGGTGCTGAGCCGTGGAGATTTCCATCGGCCGCTTCGTTGCCGGATATCAAACCGCGTTTCGCAGAGAATAAATTGAAGGCGGGAGAAAAATTCCTTCCCTATAAACGCGACGCGAAACTCGTGCGCGACTGGGCGATCCCCGGAACTGCCGGACTGGAACATCGCGTCGGCGGAATTGAAAAGGAAAATGAAACAGGAAATATTTCCTACGATCCGGAGAATCACGAATTGATGGTGAAGATCCGCCAGGAACGGATTGACCGCATCGCCGATTTCATTCCGGAACAGAAGATCGATTCTGGAAATGCCACCGGAAAAATTCTCGTGCTGGGCTGGGGATCGACGTACGGCGTGATCAAAACGACCTGTCGTGAATTGAGAAAAGAAGGAGTGGAAGTTTCACACGCACATCTGCGTTACATGAATCCATTCCCGAAAAATCTTGGCGCATTGCTGAAAGGATTCGACAAAGTGCTGATCCCGGAAATGAATAACGGGCAATTGATCAAGATCATCCGTGATAAATTCCTCATCGACGCGATCCCGTTCAACAAGATCAAAGGAATTCCTTTCACGACCATTGAATTGAAAGAAAAAATAAAAGGACTCATAGCTTGATCAGGAGATCAACCACTTAAGGCACTTAAGTTCACTTAAGAAAAAAAACAACTAAAATGTCCTTGAGTGTCTTAAGTGGTTCAAAAGACAAAACCGAAATGGCAACTATCGAAAATAATATCAAACTCGCTCCGAAAGATTTCATCACCGACCAGGAAGTCAGATGGTGCCCGGGCTGCGGCGATTATTCCATTCTCAAGCAGGTGCAGACAGTGATGCCTGAACTTGGTTTGAAAAAAGAAGAGATCGTTTTCATTTCCGGCATTGGTTGTTCCTCGCGCTTTCCGTATTACATGGAAACGTACGGTATGCACAGCATTCACGGCAGAGCTACAGCTGTTGCGAGCGGGTTGAAGACAACGCGTCCTGAATTGAGCGTGTGGATCG
>DATJEX010000312.1:0-11272 GCA_035496135.1 Bacteroidia bacterium | reverse complement strand
TTTACCCAAAACATTGACAACCAATGATTACAGTAACAAATAATGCGAAAGAGCAGGCTTTGACCCTGATTCGCGAAGAAAACCGGCCAGCCGACTCATTTATCCGCGTGGGAGTGGACAGCGGCGGATGTTCCGGCCTTTCCTACAAACTGGAATTTGACAACGTGATACAACCTACCGACCAGGTTTTCGAAGACAAGGGAATAAAGATCGTGGTCGACAGAAAAAGTTTTCTTTATCTCGTTGGAACGGAACTCGATTACACTTCCGGATTGAACGGAAAAGGTTTTGTGTTCAATAATCCGAATGCTTCGCGCACGTGCGGATGTGGAGAAAGTTTTTCAGTGTAGTCATGCTTCGACAGGCTCTGCATGACAATTGAGTTAAAGTTTTTGAGCGTTGTCAGACTGAGCTTGTCGAAGGCTGACGAAGAGAAATAAAAATTATGTCAGATAAAAATCAAATATTAGAAGAGCATATTTCATCGGACTACAAATACGGTTTTGTTTCCGATATCGATACTGAATTTGCGCCGAAGGGTTTGAGTGAAGAGATCGTACGATTCATCTCTGCGAAAAAAGAAGAGCCGGAATGGCTGCTCGAATTCCGATTGAAAGCATTCCGTCACTGGTTGAAAATGGAAGAACCGAAACACTGGGCACATCTTTCCTATCCTGCCATTGATTTCCAGTCCATCAGTTATTACGCGGCGCCGAAGAAAAAAGCGACCGTCGGTTCTCTCGACGAAGTGGATCCGGAATTACTGAAGACCTTCGAAAAACTCGGAATTTCCCTCGAAGAACAGAAACGTCTCGTGGGAATGGAATCAAGAATTGCTGTTGACGCCGTGATCGATTCTGTTTCGGTGAAAACAACTTTCCGCGAAACATTGCTCGAGAAAGGGATCATTTTCTGCTCGTTCAGCGAAGCGGTGAAAGAACATCCGGACCTCATCAAAAAATACATGGGAAGTGTTGTTCCCTACACCGATAATTACTTCGCAGCACTCAACTCAGCGGTTTTTTCCGACGGAAGTTTCTGTTACATCCCGAAAGGCGTTCGCTGCCCGATGGAACTTTCCACATACTTCCGGATCAATTCTGCGGGAACAGGTCAATTCGAAAGAACACTCATCGTTGCCGATGATGACGCTTATGTTTCCTATCTCGAAGGATGCACGGCTCCGCAGCGCGATGAAAATCAATTACACGCGGCGGTTGTGGAAATCATCTCGCATAAAAATGCCGAAGTGAAATATTCCACTGTGCAGAACTGGTATCCCGGCGACAAACAGGGAAAAGGCGGCATCTACAATTTTGTAACGAAGCGCGGCATTTGTCTTGGTGATAATTCCAAAATTTCCTGGACACAGGTGGAAACAGGATCCGCGATCACATGGAAATATCCTTCTGTCATTCTCAAAGGAAATAATTCCATTGGTGAATTCTATTCTGTTGCAGTAACAAACAATTATCAGCAGGCGGATACCGGAACGAAGATGCATCACATCGGCAAGAACACGAAGAGCACGATCATCTCCAAAGGAATTTCTGCGGGAAGAAGCAACAACTCGTATCGCGGGCTGGTGCGCGTGGCGAAAGGCGCTACGAACGCGCGGAATTTTTCGCAATGCGATTCTTTGCTGATGGGTGATAAATGCGGCGCACATACTTTCCCTTATATCGAGATCCACGACAAGACCGGAATTGTGGAACACGAAGCGACAACGTCCAAGATCGGTGAAGATCAGATCTTCTATTGCAATGCAAGAGGGATCGACACCGAAAAAGCGATCGGCCTGATCGTGAACGGATATTGTAAAGACGTACTGAATAAACTACCGATGGAATTCGCGGTGGAAGCGCAGAAATTACTCGCGGTTTCACTCGAAGGAAGTGTCGGGTAAGGATCATGAAACCGAGATCGCTCAGATATTATTTGCCGGACTGGAGTATCATGGCCGTTGCTGTCATCAGCCTCATCATCATCTACCTGATGGTTTGGCGGACTGACGCACCCGGGCACGGTTCGGTGATCGACGGCGACGGCAAAGATTATTACTCTTACCTCGTATCCGTTTTCATCACGCACGATCTTGGACACCAGGACACGAGCCAGTGGTACATCACACAAACTCCGACGGGAACGATCAATATCCACACCATCGGTGTCGCGATGATGCTGCTTCCGTTTTTCGCCATCGCCTGCATGTGGGCGTATTTCAAAGGCGTTCCGGTGAATGGTTTCAGTTATCCTTTTGAAATGATGATCAGTATCGGTGCGTTGGTCTATGTACTGATCGGTTTATTTTTTCTCCATCGTTTCCTGCAGCTGTTCAATGTAAAGAAACGCACAGCGAGCCTGATGGTCCTTCTTGTTTTTTTCGGAACAAACCTCATTCATTATTCGCTCATCGAGCCAACGATGTCGCATGTTTATTCTTTTTCACTCATCGCTGCATTTTTATATTATGCAAAACGCCTTTTCGATCAACCACTGCCGCGTTACACCATCATCAGCGCTATGCTTCTCGGATTGATCACGCTGATCCGTCCTGCGAATATCCTCGTCGTGCTTGCACTGCCTTTGCTCAGTGAAAACTTCAGCACATTCCTGCAAACGCTCCGGCAGATCGTGATCCGGAATTACCGCTCGTTCATTGTTGCAGCATTCCTGTTCGCTTCTGTTTTTTTTCTGCAGGCGATCGTCTGGTTCACACAGAACGGCCGATTCATACAATGGACTTACCGGAATAACGGATTTTATTTTCTTCATCCCCGGATGCTGAAAATGCTCTTCGGTTTCAATGGCGGATTTTTCATTTACACACCGGTCTTCCTGTTGTTCTTCATCGGGATCATTTCCTGGTACAGGACAAACAGGTTCCAGGCGCTGGCGATGTTCTTCTTCACACTGTTCCTGTTTTATTTTTTATCCTCCTATTGCGCGTACACCTATAACGATGGATTGAGCATCCGCCCGCTCTGCGATTTTTATTCCCTGCTTGTCATTCCCGGCGCGATGCTGTTTAATACAGCCATGGGCGCGCTTGTAAAAACACTCGTCTTTTCATTGAGCTTCTTCGCGCTCTTCATCAATCTCATTTACTGTTACCAGTATAAAACAGGAATCCTCCAGGCATCCGGAATGAATTACAGAAAATGGTCTTATGTTTTTTTACATACAGGTGAAAAGTACCGGAATATTCTTGGCGGATGCGACGATCTTCAACCTTACTCAACCGTTCCTGTTTCACCTGCTTTTTCAAACGACAGCAGCGGAGTCATTACCGTCAACGACAGTGTTCCGTTCACCAATCTTTTCGTCCGACAGCAATTGGGATTCAACACCAATAAGATCTTTGTGACGATCAAAATGAAAGTGAAGGAAATTTGCGCCGGCGCTTCACGAAACGCTTCATTGCTGATCAAAACATGGTCGCCGAAAAATAAAACGGAGAATGTGCAGACCTTCAGGATCGATGATGTTCCGTTCGATCAGTGTTGTTCCTGGAATGAGGAAGAATACACTGTGATGATGACCGGTAACATGAACAGTGATGACCAATTCGTTGTACTTGCATTGAATCAAAACGGGCAACAGTTCGCATTGAGCGATTTTCATATAGACGTATTTAACTACAACTACCAGCAGAAATGATAACCATCAAAAATTTACATGCATCGGTCGAAGGAAAAGAGATCCTTCGCGGTTTGAACCTTGAAGTAAAGGACGGGGAAGTCCATGCGATCATGGGGCCGAATGGTTCCGGAAAATCGACACTGGCTTCCGTTCTCGCCGGAAAGGAAGAATATGAAGTGACAGCAGGAGAAATTTTGTTCAACGGAAAAGATCTACTCGACATGTCGCCGGAAGACCGTGCGCGTGAAGGAATTTTTCTCGCCTTTCAATACCCGGTGGAGATCCCCGGTGTGAGTAATATTAATTTTCTCAAAACCGCGATCAACGAGATCCGCACGTACCGCGGACTTCCCCCGATCGAGCCGAAGGAATTCCTTGCGATGGTGAAAGAGAAGCAGAAGCTCGTGGAACTCGACGGAAAACTGGCGAACCGTTCGGTGAATGAAGGATTCTCGGGCGGAGAAAAAAAGAGAAACGAAATTTTCCAGATGGCGATGCTGGAACCAACACTGGGAATTCTCGATGAAACCGATTCCGGACTCGACATTGACGCATTACGAATTGTAGCAAACGGCGTGAATAAACTGCGTGACAAGAAACGTTCTTTCATCGTGGTGACACACTACCAGCGTTTGCTCGATTATATCGTTCCTGATTTTGTTCATGTTTTGTACAATGGAAAGATCGTAAAATCGGGAACGAAAGAACTCGCGCTCGAACTGGAAGAAAAAGGTTACGATTGGTTAAAAGAAGCAGTCCTGTAATATGAACACAGCGGAAACCATACCATTCAAAGACGTTCTTCTCGGACATTTCGAGGAACTTCTTCCTTCCCTGTCGGGCGATAGTAAATTGCGCCGTGAAGCTGCCGACTATTTCCGGGAGAAAGGATTTCCGACGAAGAAGTGGGAAGATTACAAATACGTGAACCCGGAATCGATCCTCAGAAAAGGGTTGAGTTTCCGGAATGATAAAGTGCGCGGTGTAACGGAAAATGATCTGAAGGAATTCACACTTGTTCCGAATGCAGCGACGATCATTCTCGTGAATGGAAAATATGTTTCGCATTCCAAAGATCTTCCGAAGGGAGTGATCATCAAAGATATTTCCGATGCGATCGTTTCGGATGATGCGGCAAAAAAACATTACGGCAAATATGCTTTGCATTCTTCCGATCCATTCATTGCACTCAACACGGCGATGATGAACAGCGGCGCATTCATTCACATTGATAAAAATGTAAAAGCCGATCGCCCGGTTCACATCATTCATATTGCGAATAATGAAGTTTCTTCTTTTCACCAGTCACGCGTACTCATCGTGGCTGAACCGGGAAGTGAAGCGTCGGTGATCGAATCGTATGAATCCATTGGCCCGGTGAAAACATTCACGAATGCGCTGACAGAAGTCTACGTCGGTGCGAATGCGAAGCTCGATCATTATCGTTTGCAGAATGAAGGTGAAGCGGGACAACAGGTGAATACCTCGAATGCGCATGTGTGCGGCGATGCGCTGTACAATACATACACATTCACCCTCGGCGGGAATTTCATCCGCAACAATCTGAACATTGTATTCTCCGGCAAAAACGGAGAGGCGCATCTTTACGGATTGTACCCGATGAAGAATGCGCAGATCGTCGACAATCACACGGTCGTTGATCACGCAGTTCCGAATTGCATGAGCAATGAATTGTACAAAGGCGTCATTGACGGAAAAGCTTCCGCAACATTCAACGGAAAAATTTACGTTCGCCCGGATGCGCAGAAAACAAATGCGTTCCAGACGAACAGGAATATTCTCCTGAGCGACGACGCTACGATCAACACCAAACCGCAGTTGGAAATTTACGCCGACGATGTGAAATGTTCGCATGGAACTTCCACCGGCAAAGTGGATGAAGATGCGATGTTCTACCTGCGTGCACGCGGCATAGGCGAAGCGAGCGCACGTGCGCTGCTCATCCGCGCCTTCGCGGGCGAAGTGGTGGAGAAAGTGAAAATTGAAGAGCTGAAGAATTTCATTGATAAAAGAATTGACGAGATACTGAAATAGAAAAAATGAATTTGCCTGATTTGCCAACGGACAATCTGTATAAATTTAAAGCCATTTGTGGCTTTGTATTTACGTTAGTTACTTTATGTGCTCTCTTTTTTCTATTGTCCTACCAAACCCCTAAATCAGAAATATATAAGAGTGAGTTGTCTGCTATTAATAGAGAAATCGATATTTCTCATTCTCATTGTAGGGATATTGATTCTTTATTAACAGAAATATGCGACTCAGTGGGTTTCAAAAGATCTATTGGTGGAGCGATTATTCCAAAAGATTCAGGCAGCTTCCGTAGCAATTTTTATTACTCATATGTGGATAGTTTGGAAAGATGGAAGTCCAGATTATTAACCAGATTGGATGAGTTAAGTATAAATAAATCGAAAACAAGTTCTTGTGCTAACAATGAAGAAAGCAAAACTTCCTTTTGGAAAGATAATTTGATGCTAATAATATTCATTCTCCTCTTTATTCTTTCTTTTATTTACGCAATTAATGGTTTTGATGAATGGTATCGCCATTCACAAAGATACTTGGATGCAATCCTGATGAAACAATGTGGAGTTTCTGAAGAAAGAATTCATGCCCATATTAGTAAAATTGAGGAAGAAGAGAAAAAAGAGGCTGCTAGAAGAGAAAAACGTAAACTTTTTTGGAGTAAAGTGGTTGGTTTAAAATCAAGAACTACGAAATGAGCACAATGATGAAAGACGAAAGATCCGGTACGTACAGTGTGAAACTGGTGCGTAAGGACTTCCCTATTCTTTCGCGTGAAGTGAACGGAAAACCATTGATCTATTTCGACAATGGTGCTACCACGCAGAAACCGAAAGCCGTTATCGATTCCATTGCCAATTATTATTCGAAATACAACGCGAACATTCACCGTGGTGTGCATCACCTGAGCCAGGAAGCTTCGGCCGCGTACGAGAATGCGCGCGCGATCGTGGGCAGGCACATTGGCGCGGATAACGCGAACGAAATCATTTTCACAAGAGGAACGACGGAGAGTATCAATCTCGTCGCTTTTGCTTATCTCCGCCAGCGTTTGAATCCGGGTGATGAAATTCTCCTCACGGAGATGGAACATCACTCCAACATTCTTCCCTGGCAGCAATTGTGTGAAGAACGCGGTGCGCAATTGAAAGTTGTTCCGGTGAATGAACACGGAGAACTGGAAATGGATTTTCTCGTGAAAGCATTTTCACCGAGAACAAAATTTTTCGCGTTCACGCATGTCTCCAACACACTCGGAACGGTGAACCCGGTGAAACAACTCATCGAGCTCGCGCACGCGCAGAACGTACCCGTGCTCGTGGACGGCGCACAGGCGGTTCCGCACATGGACGTGAACATGCAGGAACTCGGTTGTGAATTCTATTGCTTCTCGGCGCACAAAGTGTACGGGCCAACCGGCATCGGCGCGTTGTATGTGAAAGACGGATTGATGGACGAGATGATGCCGTACCAAACAGGAGGCGGCACGATCAAGACCGTTACGTTCGCAAAAACAGAATACGTGAGTGGCCCGTTGCGTTTTGAAGCGGGAACACCAAACATCGAAGGCGCGATCGGAATGGCGGCAGGGTTGAAATATGCGGACGCGATCGGAATGAAGAATATTGCAGCGCACGAACATGAATTACTTGTTTACGCGACTGAAAAAATAAAAACGATCGCCGGAGTGCGTATCATCGGCGAAGCAATAGAAAAAGCCGGCGTGCTTTCGTTCGTGGTTGGAAAACTTCATCCGTTCGATGTCGGAACCATTCTCGATCAGCAAGGCGTGGCGGTACGGACAGGACATCACTGCACGCAACCGCTGATGGAAAAATTCGGAATTCCGGGAACGGTGCGCGTGTCGTTCGGATTGTACAATACAAAAGAGGAAATTGATTCATTCATTGCCGCACTTGAAAAAGCTGTAAAAATGTTGTCATGAGTTCGGTTGTTGAAATAGAAAATGAGATCGTCGATGAATTCTCGATGTTCGATCAATGGGATGATAAATATCAATATCTCATTGACCTGGGAAGATCATTGGCACCGATGGATGAAAAATATAAAACAGAAGACCGTTTGATCAAAGGTTGCCAGAGTAAAGTCTGGATGCACAGTGAACTGAAAGACGGAAAAGTAATTTACTCCGCCGACAGTGATGCGATCATCACGAAAGGACTCGTCGCTTTGATGGTGCGTGTGCTTTCTGATCATACGCCGAAAGAAATAACAGAAGCGCCATTGGATTTCATCGATAAGATCGGGTTGAAAGATCATCTCTCTCCCACCCGCTCGAATGGATTGCTCGCGATGGTGAAACAAATGAAACTGGATGCGCTTGCGTTGAGCGCTAAATAAATTGTACATCGTACATTGTAAATTGTAAATCAGAAATGCCAGCATCAATCATATCCAAAGACGCGGAGCTCACACAAAAAGTGATCGACGCATTGAAGACCTGTTTCGATCCGGAAATTCCCGTGGACATCTGGGAACTCGGATTGATCTATGAGATAAAAGTGGGCGACGAGAACGATGTTGAAATTCTCATGACGCTCACGTCACCGAATTGCCCCGTTGCAGAAACACTGCCGATGGATGTGGAAAATAAAGTGCGTGAAGTGGAAGGCGTCAAATCGTCGAAGATCAATCTCACGTTCGATCCGCCCTGGGAAAAAGAAATGATGAGCGAAGTGGCACAACTGGAATTGGGATTCATGTGACGTGAGTAGTGGGACACGGGACACGGGAAAATTATCATTGAGACAATAATTCAGATCAGATAGCGTTATCAACCGGCACAACAGATGTTCAAGCGGATCCTGCTTCTTTTCTTCCCTTTACTGTTCGCACTTCAATTGAATGCGGGCGCATGGTTTCTCCATTGTTATTATCGAACCAACACTACTGGTCCGTGGATTCTTTTCTCAACGGTAATTGAAAAGCATAAATGTGAGAACGTGTATATCATGCTTACGACTTCCGGTGCCGCGCCGCCCCCGATGGATATGGTCATCTCTTCTGTTCCTGGTGATATTTCTCATCAGCATGTTGCAGATTCTTCATCCTGGTCAGGAGCATATTTCTCTTTGACGGATACTGCAGGTGTGTTCGGAATTTATTCCTGCGGGAATGGTAGTATGGATGAAGCGTGTTTAAAAAACCAATTCACTATTATCACCGATCCCTGCTTTCATGCTCCTTCGTACACCACAGTTTCCCCTGATCAGCAATCGGAAACCAGGCAACCTTCTTCGGTCCAGGATCTCAGAAACAATCCGTTCTTTGATCTTCTTATTTATCCAGACCCTGTTTCATCCGTTCTTTCTATCCAGGCGAATGGGAATTTGAATTCGGAGATCTGGATCATGAATGCTGAAGGAGAAATTATTTATCACCAGCTTCATGAATTCAATAGCGATGTTTATGAGATTCCTGTATCGGATTGGAATACGGGAATCTACTTTATAAGGATCACGAGTGACAAATCATCAATGCTTCAAAAGATCATTAAAACGTGAACATACAGGCTGAGCGCTCACGTCTCATGTCTTTAATCTCAAGTCCCGAATGGAAGAAATAGTAAATAAAGTAGAACAAAGCGGTTTGATCACGATCGACCCGGGTGAACTTTATCTGCCGGGAGAACGAGTTACGCTTGATATCAAAGACCAATTGTTCCAGGGATTGATCCTGAAAGAAAAAGATTTTCGCGAATACATTAAAACAAATGACTGGTCGCTGTACAAAGACAAATATGTTGCATTGACCTGTTCGGCCGACGCGATCATTCCCGACTGGACGTGGATGCTGCTGGCTTCTGCTCTGCAGCCTTTCGCGAAGAAAATTGTTTTCGGAAACGCGGAATTACTCGAAACCGTTCTGTTCGAAGAAGCGCTGAAGAATTTTGACACGGAGAAATTCCGTGACGCGAGAATTGTGATCAAAGGTTGCGGCGACAAACCAGTTCCGAAAACGGCTTACGTGGAACTGACACGATTGCTTCAGCCTGTCGCGAAGAGCATCATGTATGGTGAGCCCTGCTCGACCGTTCCGGTTTACAAACAGCCGAAAAAATAAAGGCGACCCATTCCCGGGTCGCCCTTTTTCAAATTTGAGTTTTATTAATGCGCTACATTCAGTTTCTGAACGATCTTCTGTTCGCCGGAGAGAAGTGTAACGAAATAAATTCCGTTGGAAAGTTCTGAAGTGTTCACGGAATAATTATGAGTGCCGGTGTCCTGCATTCCCAACTGTTCATTTGCAACAATTCTTCCCTGCATGTCCGTGATCTGCATATTCACATCGCCTGCATTCTTCACCTGGTAGAACAACGTTGCATTTTCATTTGCGGGATTCGGAAACAAACCGACATTCGTGAAAACCTGTTCCGCTTCATTGATACCGGAAAGCACAACGGAAAAACGATATACTGTTCCGTCTGCCGGAGTTCCACTGAGCGCTGGAGGACCACTTGTGGGAAAGTTCGACCAGGGACCTGAACTTGCCGCTGATGGATTACCGGTAAGCAACAAGCTGTAGAGCATGGCGGTCTGCGAAGTGTTCAATTCCAATGGCCCGACATTCGGCCCGGGCATGGTGCTGTCGTTATAACAGATATTCGGATTCACTACACTATTCGGCCCGATGTGAACTTCGATCGAGTTATCTGATTCATAAAGCCACAATTGGAAATTGACCCAACTTTGATAATAACCAAGCACCTGGGCTTCATTGGTAAACCCGGCGTCTTTGGTCTCAATTTTCAGGATACGATTTCCTGCCGTTCCTGACACCTGGTAAGTAACCGGCGATTTGGAAACAACAGACCCAGTATCTGTCACGCTAGCCTCGAATGCATACACACCCATGCTGTCGTATCCTGCAGGCCATGCGGCAATACCCGGGATCATATCAAGTGTTGTCTCATTTTGTCCCATGAAATTGAACGTAAAGCCGATCGGGATATTCATAATGGAATTGCTGTTCCATGGTGTAGCACCATACAGGTCTGTTCCGCTTGTGAGCGGTGTATAGGCGCTCGTGAACTGCGTGAATGCGAAACTGAAGGTTTGCGAAGAAATTTTAGCCGTCATCATTCCGCAAAGTAAAATAGAAAGTAGAATTTTTTTCATGGTTTGTTTATTTATGTGGCGAAGTTAAGACATCGGATCGGAACAGGAATCAAGAACAATGCAGATGTACCTTGACAGATGAATCATCCTATCACGTTCAGGAATGCAGATGCATAAAGCGGATTATGCTTCAACTATTCATCGACAAAAAAAGAGAGCCGATCAGCGGATCAGGTTCACGTGCCCGATAAGACGATGATTGTATCCTTCGAGATCCTGCGCATCAACTTTCCACACGTACGTATCGATCTGGCATTTGTTGCCTTTGTACGTTCCGTCCCAGCCTGTTCCCCAGGTGTGCGTATCGAAGATCAGGTTTCCCCAGCGATCGAAAACCATGAAGTGATATTTGTCTTCATTGATATTCGTTCCCACCGGCATGAAAATATCATTGAGCCCGTTGCCCGTTGGTGTGAATGAATTCGGAACGTAGATCGTTGCCG
>DATJEX010000311.1:0-22934 GCA_035496135.1 Bacteroidia bacterium | reverse complement strand
AAGTAACAAATCCCCTTCGGGACGAAGGCTTGCTGATTACCGAATGAAAAATCCTTGTTCCTTCTTCCTTCCTCCATGCTCCCTCTCAAGCGAGAACCGGCTTCGGAATATTGAGCAATTCATTCATGGTGAACGAAAGATCGAGGAAGATGATCTTGGCGTTTCCGTTGCGTTCGATATGCATGGAAGACTTTCAAGAATTTGATAAATTGATTAATTTAGACTATGAAAAACATTATTCACGTTTGAAAACATTCGTTTAACCCCATGAAGAAAGATTTATTGGATTATACTGCAAAAGAATTACTAGAAAAATTTGGTGCGGGAAACCACACTCCTGGATCTGGAAGTGCTGCCGCCTTTCATGCTATGTCTTCTGCTAAATTATTACTTACGGTTATTCAGCTTTCCACTAAAGAAAAAAGAAGAAAAGATTACGGTGTTTATTTCAAAGAGTTTTACGAAAAAGAAAGAGAGATTGTCGAACGTATTTATCCCGAATTAGAAAAGTATTTCGAAGAGGATTCGCGACAATTTGATATCTCAATTGAACTTAGAAACGCTCGAAACCTAGAACAAGACCCAGTAAGGAAAAGTAATTTGATTAATCAGGCTTTATTGGGATTAAAGGATGCAACGGTAATTCCTATCAAAATCGCAGAACTTTGCAGAGATTTAGCGCATATCGCAGCGTTTTTGTTTCAGCGTGGATTTCAAGCCGCTCGAGGAGACAGTTGTGTTGCTCTCAATTCTGCAGTATCTTCTCTTGGAGGATGTTTATCAATTACAGATTTAAACCTGCTTTCTTTCGGAAGTGATGAATGGACTCAAAACATAAGAAAATCAATTGAAAAACTCAAAATTGAGTACGAAGAGTTAAGAGGTATTTCAACCAAGTGTTTTGAGTTATTAAATGAGGAATCAATTCAGAATGGCCTTTATCACAAGGAAATTAACGAATTACTAAAAACCACTAAGTCTAAAAAGTCGTTTACAAATTTAGAGCTTGAGGAAGCTGCAATGCATCTTCAAAATATTGTATGGGACTATCGAGATTTGATTTGGAAATCCAATAAACCTGAGACTTTATTAGAGACAATCAATCCTGAAATTGTATTCCGGAAGACTTTAGGTTTTCAATTTCGTAAACAACCCAAGTTAGGCATAAGCAAGTTAGGCGATGAGGGGTATGAAGTCGCGGGTATTATTAATCAAAGAGAAAAAATTGTTGAAATTTCGGAATTGTTCAACCTTCAAGAACAAAACTTTACAGCTGCTCATGAGCTTGGACACGCAATTTTACACAACCAGGTAGAATTACACAGGGACAGATCGATCGATGGCGCGGAAATAAATTCAAGAGTGCCACATGAATATCAAGCGGACAAATTTGCTGCCTTTTTTTTGATGCCTGCTGATGTTGTCCGAGAAATATTTCAATCATATTTCTTATCTCCCAAGTTTATTATTAGTGACGAATCCGCTTATAACCTGATAAGAAAGGGTCACTACGACTTGAGGAAAAAATGTAAGGATATGCGAGGACTTTCTCTTCTATTAGCTTCTGCGAATGAATATCCAATGGGGCGACTTTTTAATCCGCTTGCAAAAGTATTTAACGTCTCGCCAGGTGCAATGGCAATTCGACTTGAAGAATTAGGTTTAATTGAATTTTAGGAAAATTTGGAAAGCCTTTCGCACTTAGAATTGTGACTGCTTAATCCAAATCACTAACAGCATCTAATACCTATAAAACCTCAACCGGCTTCGGAATATTGAGCAATTCATTCATGGTGAACGAAAGATCGAGGAAGATGATCTTGGCGTTTCCGTTGCGTTCGATATGCATGGAAGCTTTGTCCATTGCTTCAATGAATTTTCTCCCGTTGGCCGCGTGAATGAAGGAAGAGAATTTGGTGACGAAATCGAGTTCTTCGCCGGAAAGACGCACCATGCTTTTTTCTCCGTAGGAATACACGAGGCATTCGCGGATGAGATCGAGTGCATAGTTGATGAAGAGTTTCTGGCGTTCGCGTTTCACCGCTTCGAGTGCGTTGATGATGGAGAGTACTTTCGGTGCGTCGAATTTCAAACAGGAGCGCATCCAGTTGCGGAATGTTTCGAGATTGAAAACCGCCTGTTCATTCCGTTCCATCACAGCACGCGCTGCGGGATAACTTCCGTTAGCCTGGAACGCGATCTTTACCGCATCCTCTTTTTTCAATTCATGCCGCGTCACGAGCGCGTCGATCATGTCCGCGTCCGCGATCCCGCGTATCTTGATCATCTGTGTGCGCGATACGATCGTCCGGAGAAGTTGATCTTCTTCGGGTGTCACAAGAATGAAAAGTGTTTTGTCCGGCGGTTCCTCAAGGATCTTCAATAATTTATTCGCCGCCTGGATATTCATTTTCTCCGGGTGCCAGATGATCATGATCTTGTATTCGCCTTCGAAAGTGGTGAGCGAAAGTTTTTTCAGGATCTCGGCGCTCTCGTCCACGGCGATCACCGGTTGTTTATTCTCCACTTCCAGTTGATCGAACCAATTCTCCAGTGTGAGATAAGGATTTTCCAGCAACGCCGTTCTCCATTCCGAGATCAACGCTGTACTCACGCGGATCTCTTTCGACAAAGCGATCGGGAAAACAAAATGCAGATCGGGGTGAACGAGTTTCGCATGCTTGGTGCATGAAGGACACTCGCCACAGGAATCATCCGCTGTTCGTTTTGTGCAATGAATGAATTGCGAATACGCGAGGGCTAATGGAAGTCCGCCCGCTCCTTCCTGTTCGAAAAAAAGCTGGGCGTGACTGATCCTGTTCGACTGAACTGAACTGATCAGCCGTTCTTTCACTTCTTTCTGCCCGATGATGTCTTTGAAGAACATGCTGCAAAAGTAGTTATTGAGCCTTCTTCTCCGTGATCTTTTTATGAACGGCCCATGAATAAACGATCGGCACGATCACCATCACGGCAAGATCAGAAAGGAAGAAATATTCATAATATTCCTTTTGTACCAGGAAAATAGCAGGGAGCATGACGAGTGAGCAGATCACCCAGAGTTTTCCGGTGAAGCGGTGCGACTTCATCCATACTTCTTCATTGTTCAGCGTCCACGGTGTGCGTAATCCCACAAAATAATTCGGCCTGATCTTTCCGAAATAATTTCCGAGAATGAGGAACAGCGCGATCATGGATAACTGGATGATCAGTGCGACATCGATATTGTATTTCAGTGCAGCCAGACAGGTGATGAATCCTACCAGGCACAGAAAAACAGTGAGGACGATCCTGATCACATAGTATACTCCACTGAACAGATCGTAATTCTTCCGGCGCGGATCCAGTTTCGGAAGCAGGAGCATGAGGAAATACATCGCGAGATTGATCCCGGGGCTCAGGAAAAGCGCCCATTTCCCGCCGTATCCGTCAATATCGCCGCTGCCGTTCCAGTGTGTGGGAATCTGGTCGGGATAAAGATCCCATTTGGAAATAATAAGTATCAAAGGCGAAAGAATGATCAGCCAGAGGGGCCATTCCTTTTTGAGTTGCGTTTTCATCGGATTATTTTTTGTTTTTCTTTTTCTTGTCGGTGAATCCAACGATCCACGTGAGAATATCATCGAAGACCGAAGTGTTGAGTGAATAGCGGATGAATTGTCCTTCCTTGATCGAGAGCACAAGCCCTGCCTGGCGCAGCAGGTCGAGGTGGTGCGAAATGCTCGGTTTACTGATCGTGAAAGCATCGGCGATCTCTCCCGCCGTCATGTCTTTCTTACGGAGCATCTCGAGTATCGCTCTCCTCGTGGGGTCGTCCATGGCTTTGAATATCGCGTTCATCGGGTCAAAGATATACATATTTGTATAATTAGACAAATGTCTAAATATATTTTTTAATGCAAAAAAAGGAGGCCGGAGCCTCCTTCTATTCACAGTAGCTGCGTTTCAGGCTTTTGTCTTGAACGCGTGAATGGTTCCGATGACATTGAACGCGATGAGCGGAAGGCCGAACAGGAAGAAAAGCCATCCCGCTTCATCGAAGGAAATATCACCCGGGTTGGCGATCGCTAAAAAGTCGACCAGCATGACGAGGAATGTGAGTGAAAGTCCGATAATGGAGATCACTTTCATCGTTTTGGTCTTCACTTTCATGAGGCCGAGGATGAATACCGTTTCGAAAAGGAGGAGAAAGAAAAGTGTGATGGTAGCACCGGTGCGGGAAGTGGACTCCGCTTCGTCAAAGCTGCTGTAACTGTTATAGCTGTTGTAACTATTGTAACTGTCGTAACCGCTGCTTCCGTAGTCGCTGCTGTAATCCGTGTTGTAGATATCCGAGAATAACGCATCCCAGCGTTCCGCTTTGACTTTCGTGATAAAGACAAAATCGGTGATCATGTATACAAGCGTGAAGAAGAGTGCTCCGAGAAAAAATGCGCGCATCATGGGCAGAAAGTTTTTTAGGTTAGTGGCGCAAGATATTTCCATTTATGAATTCTGGCAAATATTTTTGGATTATTCTTCCCTGCATCGCCTCCCTTCCACTCATGGATTTGACACAAAATGGTAAGTTTGCGCATTCAATTATGGACACAAATGAAAACGGTAGCCTCCCTCAACTTCAAAGGAATAAAAACACTGGTTCGCGTCGATTTCAACGTTCCGCTCGACAGTTCCTTCCGGATCACCGATGATACACGCATGCGCGCTGCTGTGCCTACGATCAGGAAGATCCTGGACGACGGCGGATCCTGCATACTCATGTCACACCTGGGCCGGCCAAAAGAAGGTCCTGCTGAAAAATATTCGCTCCGCCATCTCGTCGATCATTTGTCCGCGTTGCTCAACGGCGTCAAAGTCTCCTTCGCACCGGATTGTATTGGTGATGCAGCGACACGCGCAGCTGCTGAGCTGAAGAACGGGGAAGTGTTGCTGCTCGAAAATCTGCGCTTTCACAAAGAAGAAGAAAAAGGGGACGAAGGATTCGCGAAACAACTTGCATCGCTCGGCGATTTTTACGTGAACGACGCGTTCGGAACAGCGCACCGCGCACACGCATCCACGGCGGTCATTGCAAAATTTTTTCCCGGTAAAAAATGTTTTGGCTTCGTGATGTCGGGCGAACTGCAAAGCGTCGACAAAGTTCTTTCGTCCGGTGCGAAACCGTTCACCGCGATCATGGGCGGCGCAAAAGTTTCGGACAAGATCCTTATTCTCGAACAGCTGATCAAAAAAGCGGACAACATCATCATCGGTGGCGGAATGGCGTTCACATTCGTCAAAGCGCTCGGCGGAAAGATCGGAAAGTCGCTCGTGGAAGAAGATCGTTTGCAGAATGCGTTGCAGATCATGGATGACGCGAAAAAACGCGGTGTGAAAATCCTCATTCCTGTTGACGCGGTGTGTGCCGATAATTTTGCGAATGACGCGAACAGGAAAACCTGCGATGTGAAAAATATTCCGGACGGATGGATGGGACTCGACATCGGCCCTGAAACGGAAAAACTCTATTCGAAAGCGATCAGTGAATCGAAAACCATTCTCTGGAACGGGCCGATGGGCGTTTTTGAGATGGAAAATTTCGCTCATGGGACAAAGGCTGCAGCCGACGCGATCGTAGACGCTACGGCGCACGGCGCTTTCTCTCTCATCGGTGGTGGAGATTCAGTTGCCGCGATCAATAAATACGGCCTTGCTGAAAAAGTGAGTTATGTTTCTACAGGAGGAGGCGCATTATTGGAGTACATTGAAGCCGGAACATTGCCCGGCATTGAAGCCGTCAACAACTGATACAACCTGCATGCGCTATTCACTTTTCATCCTGGTATCTTTTCTCACGCTGCTTTTTTCTTCCTGCGGACAGGATGAGTGGAAAGTATATGAAGCGTATGAATTCAATGTAGAATTTCCGGGACATGCCAAAGACACGGCTACCATGGAAGGAGATCTCGCAGGTGTGACTGTTTTCTACGAACCGGTACAGGGAAGCCTTGATTCAAACCTGTATTATTCTGTTTCATACTATACGCTTTCCGATTCGATCAATAAACTCGGCGATGACCTCGATCATTTTTTCAAAGATGATGTGAAGATCTACGCATGGACAATAGGCGGAGTGCTCGCGGATAGCGGACGTTCTGTAAAAAGCGGAAAGTTTGAAGGAAAGGAATACAAAGTATTTCTCGCACAGAACGCCGGTACGGCAACCATCCGGAAATTCGCCAAGGGAAAACATCTGTACACGCTGCGCGTCGTCACCGAGAAATCCTGTCTCAACAATTCACAGATCGAACGGTTCATGGAATCTTTTAAGTTGAAATGACGTGTGAAGAGTGAGTGTGAAGGTGAATGGTATACGCCGTTCGTACAAAATATTTTCATGCAGATATTCACTTTCTTAACTTAGATCATGCGAAGGTCAATTCTTAATGCATTTCTTATTACATCATCTGTACTTTTCTTTTCCTGCGCCAAGGACAAACCTCCTTCGCTTGAATTCGATAACAATGGCAACTATATCTATTACGATTGTACAAGGAGCGTTGGTGATAGTATTACAGTACACGTGATGATGCACTCGGGAAATGGCAATGGACTAACACAATTTAAAATTGACAGGGTTTACGATAGCGGAAGTAATGTTGAGGTGTTCAACACAACATACGGAGGTGTTCAATCTGCCAACAAAGTCTACACTATTCATCTGCGCAATCAGCAGGGAACTGAAAAATACATCTTCACGGTAACCGATTCAGCCGGTCTGACAGGCCAAAAAGTTCTCACTATTCAAACCATCTGATCTTCTTCTCTCTTTTCACCTTCACTTTCACCTTCGCTCTCTTTTCATTTCCCCAAAGAATCTTTTTTCAGCGGCAACTTCACATGCACTTCCACCGTATCCGCATGATCCATCAATTTCGCGAGATCGGTATTCTTCAGTCCGGGAATGATCGTGGGAGCGATGGAAGAAACAGGTCGATACAGCAATGAAGAATCTTTCATTTTCGCCGGAATGATCTCGATCTTTTTTTCCAGTGAATCGATTACGAAAAAAAGAACGGAGATGATGAAAACATATTTGAAGCAGCCCACTACTCCACCGAGTAATTTATTGATGATGCCCAGCGCCGATTTTTCAAAAACACGATCCACCATTTTCGCGACACCATACACGGCGAAAAGAATTCCGACGAAAACCAGTGCGAAAGAAATGAGCGGGATGTATGGCGATTCACTTCCTGTCCATTTTATGATCAGCGCGGCAAGTCCGTCGGAAAGATGAATGCCGCCCCATACGCCGAGAAAAAATGCCGCGAGTGTCGCCGCCGCCATGATCGCGCCCTTCGTGTACCCGCGCCAGAATCCCCAGAGGATCGGAATCAGAATGATGATGTCGATTGCATTCATGCGGTGAAGATATTTTCCTCACAGGAGTTTTCTTTTGCCCGCATGATTTTGTTTTCAATGACAGTCTGTTGAAGAAACAGGTATTAAGGTATTAAGGGGTAGTGCCTCACTTTGCATCCGCCAACGCTCAAGCCTGTGTCGGGTGTAACACCACGACACCACGCAAAGTGAGACACTACCCCTTAATACCTTAATCTCTTTTCACCCCAATACCTTAATACCTTTACACCGTGAGCCAAAACGATATTCAAACCGACTGGAACAACCTGCTGAAAGTGCTCGAACCGAAATTCGGCGGAGGACTCGATCTGCAAGCCATACTTTTTATCATTGGTGTTCAGGAACTCGGCCATGGTTATCGTGAATTGAGCAAAGACGACAAAGTGAACGTGATGCACATTGCTATCTGCACGCTGCTCGAACCTTATGGTTATTATGAATACGAAGGAAGGGACGCGGACAACTGGCCGCACTGGAAAGCCTCGTCGCAATTGCCCCACCTGAAAGCGGGACAGCAGAACCGTTTGATCATAGAAGCGACGATCGATTATTTCAAGCGCCAGGGATTGCTCTGAAATAAAAATGCCCGCTGTTCGGCGGGCATCTTCAAAAAAGTTTTTTCAGTTAAGGAAGGTTGATCGTCACTTCATCCGTTTTTCCCTGTTCGAAGCGAACAACTTTTCCGGTTGGATAAGTAGTGGAAGTAATGATCGTGATATCCATGATCTTCGGAAGAGAAGTTTCGAAACTTGCTTTTCCCGAAGCATCTGTTGCTGTTTGGATCGCCTGGATCTGTGTGCAGGTTGGACATGTTCCGCTTGGATCAAGTTCAACAGTTGCCCCACCTACCGGGTTATTTGCAGCGTCCAGCACGGTGATGATCGCTTTGCAGGGTTTGTCCTTGTGACAAGCAGGCGTTGTTACAATAGCAATGACAAATAAAATCATTGTACTAACAATCGTCAATTTTGCGAGTAATTTATTCATGTTGCCGAGGTGGCCGGAATTGGTCCGGGTTTTGTTGCAAAGTAGCCGAATGACTACCTTTACAACTCTCAAAGATAAAAAAGTTTTCAACATGAAACAACGCCTTATTCTCCCTGCCATTGCGCTCATTTGTCTCCCTTTCATCACCTCGTATAAGAGTGCCGATATGCGTTCCAAAGTGCTGATCCACACTGATTTGGGAGATATCAAGATCGTGCTTTATGATGAGACTCCAAAGCACCGCGACAACTTTCTGAAGCTCGTGAAAGACCACACCCTCGACAGCACATTATTTCATCGCGTCATCCAGCAATTCATGATCCAGGGCGGTGATATCGACTCCAAACACGCTAAGCCGGGAGCTATGCTGGGCAACGGTGATGTCGGTTATACTATTCCCGCGGAAATTCATCCGAACCTTTATCACAAGCGCGGCGCTCTTGCCGGTGCACGACAAGGTGATGATGTGAATCCGCTGCGTGCTTCTTCCGGTTGCCAGTTTTATATCGTGCAGGGAAAAACTTTCAACGATAGTCTCATGACGATCATGCAGAATAATCTCGATCATCAAACGAAGCAATCCATCTTCACTACACTGATCAATAAACCGGAAAACGCGTGGCTGAAAACAGGTTTTGTGAACGGGCAGATCCGCGCGCAGCAAACCGGTAATCTCGATTCATTGACGAAATACAATAACATCCTCTCGCCGATGATCGATGCTGAATTCGCGAAGGCACCGCACCGCACCTTTACCGATGAGCAACGCAGAGTGTACGCGACACAGGGAGGCGCTCCCCATCTCGATGGTGCTTACACGGTGTTCGGTGAAGTCGTAGAAGGAATGGATGTGGTGGACAAGATCGCGGCAGTGCAGGTCGACGGGATGGCCCGTCCATTGACGGATATTCATTGCTACTTCAGCATTGTGCAGTAAAAGGAGAATGAACTGATGCGTCATTTCTTCCGTTGCCTGTTTTTATTTTCTGCTTTTCTATTTCTTTCTTCCGCAAAACACGAAACGCGGAATTCATTTCAGCAGGATGCGTGGTTAACGGATACGGTCGTTGCGCAGGATCCGCTCTCTGATCTTTTTCTCGGTAAGATCCGTGCATCGGTCAAAACATCTTTCGTGAATGACGTTCCTGATACCTTTCATTTCATCCAGGAACTTCGCGGATGGCTTCCCTCTGATCTGTACATGCACACGCAGAGTGACGCGCGAACGAATATCAACGTGAGATGCAAAGAGGAGAACAAAAATATTTATCTGCGTGATGTTTACATTTTCGGCGTGAAGCGTGAAGATGACAATGACTTTCATGTCCTTCTCGGAACTTCCGGTGAACTCAATAATGAGCAACTTTATTTTTCAGCCGAAATTTCCGGTTTGCCCGATACCGCTTCAGATGCCTACGCCACATTGAAAACATTGCGGACAAAATTCAAAGCGCATTTCGGAAATGATATCACGAAAGAATTCGTCTTCGTCGCGTCTGCGAATCATCCGCCCATTCACCTGCTTTCGATACAGGGCTCGCTTTTTTTCGATAATCATCATTACACGAAACATTCCGCAGTACAGGGGAGATCCGTTTGCAGCGCCTGGGAAATTCATCCCGTCACCTCGATCGAATTCGATGAAGCGCAGTAAAAGCCATCTCAAAATTATCATTGATGATCAGCGACACACTGCGAAATCTGCGAGCGTAAACGCAAAAAGCAATTTTGAGATGGCCACCAGAATTTTCAATTAACTTTGCCGCATGAAAGACCGGATCATCGAACTGATTGACGAAGTGGAGAAATTCGAAGGAGCGACCGCCGAAAAAGCGGAACAGTTCCGTTTGAAATTCCTCAGTCGTAAAGGAGAGATCTCCGTGCTGTTCGATGAGTTCAAGAATGTGACGCCGGATCTGAAAAAGGAAGTCGGGCAATTGCTGAACAAACTGAAAGTGGCGGCGCAGGAAAAACTTGATTCCTTCAAAGCCGCTACAGAAAATATTTCTTCATCCGGTTCCACCGCCGATCTCACACTTCCTGTTTCTTCCTTCGAAGGAAGCCGTCATCCGCTGCAGATCATCCGCCGGGAGATCCTTTCCATTTTCGGACGGATCGGTTTCACCGTTGCCGACGGACCGGAGATCGAAGATGACTGGCATAATTTTTCCGCGCTCAATTTTCCGGAAGAGCATCCTGCGCGTGATATGCAGGATACTTTTTTCATTGATAAAGAAATTGCTCTTCGCACACACACTTCAAGCGTGCAGGTGCGCGTACTCGAGAAAACACAGCCGCCTGTGCGCATCGTGATGCCCGGGCGCGTGTACCGCAACGAAGCGATCTCCGCCCGCGCACATTGTTTCTTTCACCAGGTGGAAGGATTGTACGTGGACAAAAATGTTTCCTTCGCCGACATGAAACAGACGCTGCTTTATTTCTCGAGAGAAATGTTCGGCGAGAAAACAGAGATCCGTTTGCGTCCTTCTTATTTTCCATTTACAGAACCAAGCGCGGAGATGGATATTTCCTGCACCATCTGTCACGGAAAAGGCTGCACGGTGTGCAAACATTCGGGCTGGGTGGAAATTCTCGGTTGCGGAATGGTGGATCCGGCAGTATTGAAGAATTGCAAAATAGATCCTGAAGTGTACAGCGGCTTCGCATTCGGAATGGGAATTGAACGCATCACGATGCTGAAGTACGGCGTGAATGATCTGCGTTTGTTCTCGGAGAATGATGTAAGATTCCTCGGGCAATTCGGATCAGCACTGTAGTCAGCCTTCGACAAGCTCAGTCTGACAACTTCATTCATTGAAAAAATAATTCAGGTCAACACAGTGGACAGACTTTCCCAATTGGAACAAATGCTGAAAGAGGATCCGAAAGATCCTTTTCTGCTTTATGCGATCGCGCTGGAACACGCGAAGAATGGTGAGCGGGAAAAAGCGATCGGTTTGGTGGAGGAACTTCTGGCAACGCAACCGGATTATCTTGGTGCTTATTATCAATTAGGCCAATGGTTCGAGCAGGAAATGGAAAATGAAAAAGCGATCTCCGTTTATGAAAAAGGAATTGTGCTGGCGAAAAAACTCGGGAATAAAAAGACGGAAGGTGAATTGAGGACGGCGCTGGATAATCTCGAGTGAGAAATGGGATAAGAGACTTGGGACGTGAGAATCGAAACGCGGGATAAGAACTTTAGTACGTGAAAAAGACCCGAAACTTTCGCCCCGGGTCTCTCTTTTATTTTTTGTTGTCAGACTGAGCTTGTCGAAGGCTGACTACTGTATCATCACTTTCTTTGTGATACGCTGGCCATTCACTTCCATGCTCACGATGTAAATTCCGGTCGCATCGTTCGTAACGCTGATCGTGTTACCATCGCGTTCCGATGAAACAGCTTCACCGAGCATGTTGTAAACGGAAAGAAGTTTCCATCCATAATCCGAACGGACATTGATGAGTCCATTAGCAGAATAAACCGAGATGTCAGAAGGATCGATCACCGGAATTCCGAGCGGATTTGAGGTGAGTGAGATGTCATCAACAGAGAAGGATGGGTCTGTTCCGGCACCATCATCATTGTTCACCCAGTGAAAACCGATCTTCACATTCGCGTTGTTATTCGCCGCAGCCGGAAGAGAAACGGTGATCGATGTCCACTGTCCATTTGAACCACAGGAAGCAACCGGTGTTTTTGCAAGCTGATCAACCATCGTCCATGTAGTTCCACCGTCCGTAGAAACCTGGAACGACCCGTCGTCATTCGCCAGATCACCATTCTCGAGATAAACGAATGTCGCGGTGATATTCAATCTGCCCGTGCAATTGATCGTTGGTGATTCTGCGCGGCGATCTGTATTCGCTGTATAGCCGAATGAACTGAATCCACCGGAAAAATAACTCGCGCCTGTGTCAGCACCGACGGTGAGAAAAGAAGGAATAACGATCGTTACGTTACTTAAATGCAGTGTTGGGTTCTGTGTATTGGCCGTGACACAACTTGAAGCGCAGTTGCCCGCACCTGTTCCCGCACTTGCAGAACTCACGTACCATGTATTCGCCACGTTTCCGTTCGAACCCGGATTGGTGATCGCCCATGCACCATTGTTGCCGGTATACGCAGAAGCGAGTGCGCCGCGGTTACATCCTGTCGTTCCGAAATCCTCGGTCCAGAAAACCTGTGCGCTTGCCGCACCGGCCATGAGAAGAAATGCTGATAAAGTGTAGAGTTTTTTCATCTGAATTGGTTTTGGTAGAGTGAATATACTAAAAAAGTGAAGGTGAAAGTGAGAAGGGGTGTGATCGTATTGTTGTCTTATTCGATCACGATCTTCTTTGAAGCGAGGATCTCTCCATTGCGTCCGCGCATCTGGAGAAAATAAACTCCGCGTGGCGCATCCAAAGCAATGTGTCGTTCCGCATCGGATGAAAGCTGATCCGCATAGATCATACGGCCACTCACATCTTCCAGCGTGAGATAAAATTCATTCACCGAAAAATTCCTGGAAATGAAATGCAGATCGCCTCCCGATGGATTCGGGAAAACACTGAAGAGTTCATCATTTCCCTGCGCAACTATACCCATTGTACAGCAGTTCGGAGAAAAACGATACGCATCATTCACCGCCGTCCACTGTGAAGGATAATTTCTTCCGGGGACAACCGCAGCCTGAACACCTGCTGCATCCTGCATTCCCTCGATGCCATATCCACTATTCCACGTAGGGCAATCCGGTTTGTTCTGGATGATGATATCAACGTTGTTCGATGTTTCATATAACGCAACCTCTCCGGTGAACACAAGCGTGGTGCAATTGTACAACGGTGCGTGATAGAAAGAAATTACGAATCTCCTGTTGGGCGTGACACCATATGTGTTCGTGTAAATGTGAAATCCGGTGTCGGGAGCCAGATCTTCCCACGGCATACTGATCGTATTCTTATGAAGATTGGAAGGTGAAGGAATCGCAGATGAAATGGGCCAGGCATCATAACTGCATGCATAGGTGGTGTCGAACGAAACGTTTCCGTTGCTTCCAATGATGTATCTCGTATACGTCGATCCAAAAAAACAGAAGGGGAATGGAAGCGTCATCGCGCAGGTGTAGTGGTCATCCAGTAGTTGTGGGAGAACCGTTCCAGCATTGAAAGAATCCGGCGCATACGTGATCGGAGAAACTGAATAGCATTGGGATGAGCCGGTTCGGATGATGATGAACAGAAGAGAAAAGAGTAGGAGTTTTTTCATAGGGATTTGATTTGCCAATGAAAAGATACTGAAAAAAGTGAACGTGAACGGGAATGTGAACGGGGAAATATGAAAACTTCTGTTCATGGAAAAACCCTTTCACTCTCACATTCACTTTCACTCCACAGCAGTCAGCTTGATCATATTCGTCTTCCCTTTTTCACTCAGCGGAATGCTCGCGATGTTGATGATGAAATCGCCGGGAACAACATATCCGCCCTTTTTCAGAATGAATTTAATATCGGCGATGGTGTGATCAGTGGATATATTCTTGTCGTAATAAAATCCGCGCACGCCCCATACAAGACTGAGTTGCGAAAGAATGCTGTAGTTATCCGTGAACACGAAAATATTCGCTTTCGGACGATAGCTCGATACACGCACCGCGGTGTAACCGGAATGTGTCATCGTGATTATGGCGGAGGCGTCCACCTGTTTCGCCAATTGCGTGGCCGCATAACAGATGTTGTCCGAAATGTTTCTTTCTCCCGCCGCGATGATCGGCATGCGGTCGGAATAATAGATGTGCTGTTCTTCTTCGATGTTGCCGATGATCTTCGACATCGCTTCCACCACTTTCGCCGGATGTTTTCCGACGGAAGTTTCTCCGCTCAGCATTACTGCATCGGCACCGTCCATCACCGAATTCGCCACGTCGTTCACTTCGGCGCGTGTTGGTGAAATGTTCGTGATCATGCTTTCCATCATTTGCGTCGCAATGATCACGGGCTTATTCGACTCGAGACATTTGCGCACGAGCATTTTCTGCAGCACAGGAACGCGCTGCATCGGGACTTCCACACCGAGATCGCCGCGCGCCACCATGAGTCCGTCTGTTTCGCGGATGATGTTGTCAATGTCGTTGATCGCTTCCGGCTTCTCGATCTTCGCGATCACTTTTGCATTGCTGTTCGGCGCGATCTTCTGAATGAGATGTTTCAATTCGATAATGTCGGCACCGGAACGTACAAACGAAAGCCCGATCCAGTCGAATTCCATTTTCAAAGCAAACTCCAGGTCCTTGATGTCTTTTTCAGTAAGACACGGCAACGAGACTTTTGTGTTGGGAAGATTCACTCCTTTCTTCGAAGAAAGAATTCCTCCGTGGCGGACCACCGCTTTCACTTCATCTTTCTGATTCGTCGCTACAACTTCCAGCACGAGTTTTCCGTCATCAATGAGAACGGTCTCGCCGGCTTTCACATCTTTCGGAAATTGCTGGTAGGTCATGAACACCTTGTGCGCGTTCCCGATCATTTTTTCACTGGTAAAAACAAGCTCAGCTCCTTCCACGAGCATCACCGAATTATTTTCCACTTCACCGATACGCAATTTGGGCCCCTGCAGATCGCCGAGGATCGCAGTGTGAATGCCGAGCTTCCGGTTGATCTCGCGGATGTGTTTGACCTGGTCTTCCACCGCTGCATAATCGCCATGCGAAAAATTGATCCGGAAAACATCCGTGCCCGCTTTGGCCATTTCTTCCAGCATGGCAGCTGATGATGAAGCCGGACCGAGCGTCGCGACGATCTTCGTACGGTTATGAAGCACCCTGTTCGATTGTAATTCTTCCATATTCATTTTTTAAAAAACAAGATTCTGTTTTGATTTGAGTGTGTCGGGAGCGATGCTGTAGGACATGAGTACAAAGGAAATACTTTTCATTTTACGCATCATGTTCTCTTTGTCCGCATCGGTGAACGGTCCTTTCACAATGAAAAAATAATCCGCCCGCTCGTGTTCCGGAATGAGCAGTTGATTCTCGCCGCGATTGCTGATGAGGTAGATCGCCGTTTCATGCTGTGTATCCTCCACGGCAAAAAGCGGAAACTCCGTCGGCGGAGCGTTCTTCTTCAGCGAGATCTTAAAAGGTTCCGTTTGCTCGAGATTCAATTCCAATTCTTTGTTGATCGCCCAGCACAGGCGGTAAGGTTTTTCGTGACAGGAAATACCGACGAGAAAAAAATCATAATCATATTCGACGTCGAGACGGAACTTAGGCATGTTGTACCGATACTGATCATGCGAAGCTACGAACTACGCAGCAATACAAATGATGAGGAAAACCGGGTTAATGACAATTCGTTGTCAATATCATTGGAGAGAATACTGATCTGGCTCATAATTTGTAGCTTCGGTTCAATATGAACAAACTATTAATTCTGCTTTGCTTTTCATTTTTCAGTCTTGCCCGCGTGCATGCGCAGACGAGCGCACCAAAGTTCGCCCTGCTCGATGCGAAAGACCCGATCGTCGGTACCTGGAAATTTGTAGCGAATGATACCGCTGCTCCGGTTTCACCTTTCGGAACTTCAGGATGGTATTTCATCCGCTTCGCCGCCGGAACAGAACAGTCGGTGGCGAGTGAAAGCGCAGGCGATGTGATGGATTGCCCGTTCTATTTTCTGTGTTTCTCGAATGGAACAACTGTGAGCACCACGCTTTCGGACAATTGCGATAAATCGCTCAAAGGGAAAAAATTCAAGTTCAGTTATTCTTACGATGCAGCAAGTGATCAGTTGACGATCACCGGCACGAATGGAGCGAAGGCTGTCTACTCGCGCGTGCAGCAATAAATGGTTTTCTGCTTATCCCAAAGCAGGCGCTCCCGTCGGCTTCGACTAGCGCTCAGCCTGACAGGAACGAAATTGCAAAACCGACAACTGAAAACTGTTGCTACTTGACAATATTGAAATTGAAATTCGCGTGGCCGAACGCGCCGTACATGCGCACCCAGAAAGGCAGAAGCTGTTCCACTCCGCGGGAACTGGTGATATCACCGAGATCGTAGATGTTCGATCCTTTCCAACCGCACGACTCGAGGAATTTTTTCACCTGCTCTTTTGCATCCTTGTCATTACCCGACACGAAAACCGAATGATCGCCCGCAACTTTCGCCGGATCGAGCATGATGGCGCAATTCATCGTGTTCAGTGATTTCACCACTTTTGTTTCCGGGAATTCACGCTGGATCATTTCGCCCATCGAATCGGTATTGCAAACGGTGAGTGAAGGCGGAAATCCTTTGGAGAAATCGAGCGGGTTGGAAACATCGATGAGGATCTTGTTCTTCAGGTTTTCTTTTCCCACGAGGCGAAGCGCGTCAAGCGCGACTTCTCCTTTGGTACAATTGAAAACTATTTCGCCGAATGAAGCTGCATCCGCGAATGTTCCGGTACTTGCGTTCTTCCCGGATGTTTTCACCCATTCCATGGCTTTTTCATTGGCAGCAGTGCGCGAACCCATTTTCACTTCATGCCCGAGTGCAACGAGACGCGTTCCGATTGTTTTACCGACAGCGCCGGTTCCGAGTATTCCGATCTTCATGTTGATTTATTTTTTTAGTTGATGTGAAAGTAAACAGTTACAAGAGATAATAATCCGGCGAAACTGATGAATGTTGTCACGACAGATTTCAGAAACGGCCAGATCATGGCGCAATACACGAGCAAACTGGCACAGCAGGCCATCGCAATGAAAAAAGCGAAGTGTTGTCCCGATGCGATGGAAGAATGACAAAGCAGGAGAATGATCCCGCACGTGATCAGGATATGCCCGTCCATCAGCAACCGCAGCAGGTTGCGGTCGTACTTTTTCCCGCGCTCGGCTATCAGCACAAAAATATCATGCAGCACGCCATTGATGAGTGACCATCCGCCAATGAAGGAAGTGATCCAGGGAAGTATGTTGACCAGTTGTTGCATGTTCTTCGCCAAAATTACCGGGGAAGAATTATCTTCATCATTGATATTCTCTATATCCGGATATGGAATTGCACGATCAAAAGGTTTACACGCCGAAATCCATTGTTACACTTGCAGCAGCGATCGACCAGGACGCGGATGCGTTCCAGTGGTTGCTCGATAATGATCAGAAAGAACTCGCTGCCCTGGTGGATGTGCTGGTGGCCGGAAAAGAAGATGCGCTGGAATGGCTGCGCGCCAATGGATACAAAAACATCGCGCTGTTCGTTGACGCACTGGATGAAGTGGACGGTGCCGTTCAGCTGATGATGGATAACAATGGAAAAGCGTGGGCGGCAACTGCACAATCGTTCAATGGAAATGATTCGGCTGATGAATTCCTGCAGGCTTATTTTCCGCACTACTTCACACTCGTGAAGGTATTGATCCACCGATACAATGGGATCGCTTCTGCGCTTGGTGGATTCACCGGCGGATCGCGTCGAGTAAACCGTTTGAATTTCTGAATGAGCTTTTCAGCGCACACGCATGCGTACACCGGGTGTGAGTGCGTACACCACGGGATATCCGGGAAAAAGGTTCAGTGAAAAGTCAAGATCGTTTTTGATCCGGTGATCGTATTCGAATTCTCCACCGTACCAGACGAATTTCCGCTGCCATTTTCCATTGGAAGAACTCCTGAAATAGCCATCGTCGATGTAACCCGGCAATGCATTCCAGTTTTTCCTGTAAAAGAAGAACGGGCCCATGCCCACGCTTCCTTCTCCGAGTCGCTGCATGTCGAGCGTGTAACGGATGGTGAGCAATGAACTGCCTGCGAATTTCCCGGCGCAATCGCGGAAGAGTGCCTGGTCGTATTTGACAGAAACAGTGTGCTGGTAGAAATAATATTCCGCCGTCAGGGCCACGCCGAAATTCAACGAGACCCTTTTGTTTTTTCCGAAAGCAACTTTGTAGAGTCCGGCGTTCTGATTCTTATCGGTGTGAAACGTAACGCCCATGAATTTCACTCCCACGAACCATTGGGCGGAAAGAAAATTTCCGGAATGAAAACAGATCAGGAAGAAGATTATCCGCAGCCTGTACATTGCTCCGCAAATCTAACGGATAAAAAGTATCGGGGACTTCACACTTTCCTTCTCACGATCCGCTGCGAGTCGAACATCGCCTCGATCATTTTCCGGTACAGCGCTTTCTTGGAAAATGGTTTGGAAATATATCCGTTCATCCCGGCCTGCAAACAACGCTGTTCCTGCCCGATCATCGCGTGTGCGGTGACCGCGAGAATCGGAACCTGTGAACGAATACCAGCTGATTTTTTGCGGATCCATTTTGTCGTTTCAAATCCGTCCATTCCCGGAAGCTGAATATCCATCAGGATGAGATCGAAATCATTTTCTTTCGCGCGGATGATCGCGTCATCTCCATTATCCGTCATCTGCACATTGCACGCCAGATCGTCGAGAATTTTCCGGAGGAGAAGCTGGTTGAGTTCATTGTCTTCAACGAGAAGAATTCGTTTCCCTTTCAAAAGCTGATCCGATTCGTAGGAATCGACCGCATCCTTTGCATGGTGATGATGCGGGTCTTTCCGGAAAGTGAGCGTGAACTGGAACACGGAACCCGAGTTGAGTTTGCTTTGCAGTGAGATCGTACCATTCTGCAATTCCACCAGCTCTTTCACGATCGCGAGACCAAGGCCGGTTCCGCCGTATTTACGCGTCGTCTCGTTGCTCGCCTGTGTGAAACCGTCGAACACTTTTTCGATCTTATCGGGAGGAATTCCGATTCCATTATCGCGCACTTCGAATTGCAGCGACACCATTCGTGCTTCACTTTCGATCATTCGAACGAATACTTCCACATTCCCTTCTTCGGTGAACTTGATCGCATTATCAATAAGATTGATCAGGATCTGGCTCAACCTTGTTGGATCGCCCAGGAGTTCATCCGGAACATTCGAATCAATGTGCACGGAGAATTGTACGCCTTTCTGCGAAGCTTTGGGCTGCATGAGTGATTTGACAGAGGCCATGATGAGTGAAAGGCGCATCGCGGTCTGTTCAAAGACAATTTTTCCTGAACGGAGTTTTGAAAAATCGAGAATGTCGTTGATGATCACGAGCAGGTTCTCTCCCGATCTTTTTACCGCACCAACATATTGTTGTTGTTCCGAATCAAGTCCTGTCTCTTCGAGTAATTCCGTGAATCCCACGATGGCGTTCATCGGCGTACGGATCTCGTGGCTCATGCTGGCGAGAAAATTCTCCTTCACCTTCATGGTCTCTTCCAGTTGTTTCTTCGCTTTCTCAAGTTTCAGATTCACAAACTGCAAGCGTTCTTCGGTGCGTCGCCGCTGATTGACACTCGTGCTGAGGAACATCATCGTGATGGCGCTTACGCAGAGAAACATCTGAAGGGAAAGGAGCGATTCATTCTGCGAGACGGAAACAAATGGCCCATTACCCTGAAGCGTATTCCAGATCGAAAGTGCAGCGACGAGCAAAACCATGAAGGACGATTGCCATTGTTCGATGGAGAAAACACACCAGGCCATGACCACGAGCAGCAGATAGGCGGCAGTGTTTCCCGGAATGAAATTCATCCATCCCATGAAGATCGCTTCGCAAGAGACGATGAGCAGGGAGAAAATGATGAGAAAGCGCGGGATCATTTTCAAATTGATTCCACGCCTGAACGAATAGAAGCAACTGAGCAGCACCGGCGTCAGCACAATGATCCCCGAAACATCGCCCATCCACCAGGTGAACCAAACCTGTTTCCACGCATGTACATCGACGATCTTTCCGAAGAAAAGACTGGTGGTGCCAATGGAACAACTGACGGTACACATCAGCAATGCGGCAAGAACGAAAAATGTGAAATCGCGGCTGCGGTAGAGGATCTGACGTGAACGGAAAAGATTCAGAAGATAATGGCCCGCGAGTGCTTCTAGTGTATTCCCGGCAGCGATGAACGCCGACATCGTGAGGATCGTGGGAATATCCGCGGCATGATTCGTCATGAACACGGCGATATTCGCGGCTAATGCGCCAATGAAAATTCCGGGCCAGGTACGGTAACCGAGTAAAATGATGGCTGCGAATGCAAATCCGGATGGAGGCCACACCGGTGATGCGTTGGTATTACCTAACGCCAGGGCCAAACCAAGTCTTGCCGAGAAATAATAGATGATGGCAATACCGATTACATTGATAAAACGCCGTGTGGAAACGTTTTTCATGAGCGGGAGGGTTTAGTTATACGCTCGAGGCATTCAAAAGTCATTGTCATGCATCGAAAATATCCAGCTATTTACGTCAAAAAAGCGGGCTGCAAATGTAATTTATCCAAACGATTCCACTCCGTTTATTCAGCGGTCATATCTTTGCCCCCGATGACAAATTCCAGACATATTGTTTTCATTCATGGACTTTTTCAGAATCCGGCCAGCTGGCAAAAATGGAAAAAACATTTCGGGGCGAATGGATTCACCTGCCATACTCCGGCTTATCCGTTCCACGATGGAGATCCTGCAACATTGCGGAAAGAACAGGATCCGCACCTCGGAAAACTCACGTTCGGCGGTGTAACGGCTCATCTCGCAAAATTCATTGACACCCTTCCCGAAAAACCGATCCTCGTTGGCCATTCCATGGGTGGACTCGCCGTGCAGAAACTGATCGCACTGGAAAAAGGAGTTATGGGTGTTTGCATTGACACGGCTCCGCCTAAAGGGATTTTCAGTTTCAAATGGAGTTTTCTCCGAGCGAATCTTCCGACGGTGAATCCACTCAAAGGAAATTCCATCTGTCTTCCCGATGTGAAATGGTTTCAGTATGCTTTCTGCAACACGATGAGTTTGGCAGAAACACAAAAGGAATATGACGCGTTCGTGGTTCCGGAAAGCAGGAATATTCCCCGGAGCAGCACGAAAAAGGACGGAAAGATCGATTTCTCAAAACCGCATGCGCCCTTGCTTTTCATTGCAGGGGAAAAAGATCACATCATTCCCTCTTCTCTCAACAGAAAAAATTTCGACGCGTACAAAGACACTACAAGCAGGAAAGAATTCAAAGAATTTCCCGGGCGGACGCACTACATCTGCGGGCAGAAGAACTGGGAAGAAGTGGCGGAATATATTTCAGAATGGATAACAAGAAACTGATCGCCGCAAACGGGAGTCTTTAGTCCCCGTTCCTTCCTCCTTCTTCCATCATCCCTGCTCCTCTTCCATCCCCGATATTCGTATCTTTGTAACATAACTCTTCCTCTATGCGCCTGCCGCATTTCATTCTTCTCTTTTTTCTTTCCGCACTTTTTTCCTGTACCTCAGAAACACCGGCGAACAACAAGATCGTTTCGCAATTTACCGGAGTGCTTCCTCAGGTGATCCAGAATGATTCCGCCTTATTGCATGGACTGCGATTGGGCATGAACATCGTGGAAGTGAAAAAAGCCGCGCACGATTTCGACAGCCTTGCCGTGGAGCAACCGGATTATCTCCAGTTCGAACATCGAATTTCCGCCAGGAAAAGTTTTACTTATGACTGCGAATTCGACAAGAACGGATTGAGCGCGATCACCATGGATATTTTTCTCGAAGACGAGAAGAACGGCGATTCGCTTTACGATGATTTTGAAAAATATTTCACCCTGCGTTTCGGTAAGCCGGACGAGAGCGGAACGAATCCTACCTGGACCGCGAATATTGGAAATCGCCCTGCAAAAATCGAACTTGAAGAGGACGAGGGCTACATGTATGGCAAACTCACCATCTGGTTCTACGATGCCACCTTTGACGCTCCTTCGCCCGATGGAGATACCGCTGCCCTGCCGGTGATCTGATGATCATTCTCCTCTGAAATTCCTCTTCCGGCGCCCGGAAATTCACCTTCATCTTCCCTCCTTCATCCCTTGTCGGAACACCCTTGCCACCTCGGCACGAATGCTTATTTTTAACGCTCTATGGAAAACCCTAATTCCGAAACAGGAGGGCCAGTTACAGGTCAATCAGGGGTACTGCTCGAAGTAAGGAATCTCGTTACCGAATTCCGAACAGAAAACGAGACCGTGAAAGCGGTCAATGATACTTCATTTATCATACGCGCAGGAGAAACGATCGGTATTGTGGGCGAATCCGGTTCAGGAAAATCGGTCACCGCACTTTCCGCGATGCGCCTTATTCCGAATCCTCCGGGACGTATTTCCAGCGGCGAGATCCTGTACAGCTCAAGGGGTGACTGGAAAGTAAAAGTGAAAAGAACACAGAATCGCTTCCTCTCCATACTTTATGCGTGCATAGGACGTGCACACAAAACAAAGATTGTCACTGGCGGAGTGGTGGACCTCGTGAAGCTTTCGGAAAAAGAAATGCGCCAGTTGCGGGGAAACGAGATCGCGATGATCTTCCAGGAACCGATGACATCGCTGAACCCGGTTTACACATGCGGAGAACAGGTGTGCGAAGCTATCCTGCAGCACTGGAAGGATCCTTCCGTTTCTGCAACCAGGAACAGGCTCGAACTGCTCCTGCGCTGGTTCTACAAATGGATCTTCATTCGCGGATTGACCGTTGTCGCGAC
>DATJEX010000310.1:0-10962 GCA_035496135.1 Bacteroidia bacterium | reverse complement strand
AGAGGAAATAGAAAAGCGCGGCAAGCCCCAGTGAGGCTATGAAACGGAACAGGCGACTGCGGAGGAATTTCATACTAATTTCCCTCGGAGAGACGGATCAAAGCAAAGATAGCGTAATTGATAATATCGAAGTAGTTGGCGTCGATGCCCTCCGAGATGATCGTGGCTCCTTCGTTGTCTTCTATTTGTTTGATCCTCAGTAGCTTTACAAGAATCAGATCAGTCAAAGAACTAACCCGCATGTCCCTCCACGCTTCGCCATAATCATGGTTTTTGTCGACCATCAAAGCTTTCGCTGCCGATGAATATTTGTCGTAAAGAGTCAGCGCTTCATTCGCAGGCAGATCCATGCGATCGTCATCCTTCAATTCCATCTGCATGAGTGCGATGATGGAATAGTTCACCATCCCGATGTATTCGCCCTTGATGTCATCCTGGATCTTCTGGGTTCCCGCCTGTTCAATGGTGCGGATGCGATTCGCTTTGATGAAAACCTGGTCGGTGATGGAAGAGATGCGGAACATTCTCCACGACGTGCCGTAATCCTTCAGCTTTTTCGCGAAAATATCCCTGCACCTGGAAATGATGGCGTCGTATTGTTCCGACGTGTTTTTCATAGAGGAAATTGAGTGGCGAAAGATACTAAGGAAAAGTGAAAACACGTGTGAACGTGAAGAGGAAAGTGAAAAAGGGGTTTATAATTTCCGTCTGATTTTTATTAAGAACTTTGTATCTCATTTTCCTATGGACAATACCTACACACAAAGCAGCAAGATCATTCACGAGCTTCTTCATTCGAAATGCATCATGGGAATTCTGAATGTGACTCCCGATTCATTTTATGATGGAGGGAAATTCAATTCGGTGGATCGCTCGGTTGCGCACGCGATGCAGATGAAAGAAGATGGAGCGAAGATCATCGACATCGGTGCTGTTTCCACTCGCCCGGGTTCGGTCGCGCCTTCGGAAGAGGAAGAATGGAAAAGACTTTCTGATATTCTTCGTGAAATAAGAAATGCTGTCCCCGGAATTTTCATTTCTGTCGACACGTGGCGTTCTTCCATTGCTGAAAAAGCGGTGAACGCCGGAGCGGACATGATCAATGATATTTCGGGAGGAACCATGGATCCGAAAATGTACGATGTGGTGGGAAGAATGAAAATTCCCTATGTGCTCATGCATATCAAAGGAACACCGGAGAATATGCAGGTCGATCCGCAGTATGATGATGTCGTGAATGAAGTAAAGAGTTTTTTTCTCGAGAAGATCTTTGAGCTGGAAAAACGCGGAGTAACGCAACTGATCATCGATCCGGGATTCGGTTTCGGAAAAACACTGGAGCATAATCTGCAATTGCTGGAACATCTTCCGGAACTGAAAGAATTTCATCTTCCGATCCTCGCGGGTATTTCACGTAAGTCGATGGTGACGAAATTCTATAATGTAAAAAGAGAACACGCACTTGAAGGGACACTGGAGATGAATCGCAAAGCGCTGGCGAATGGTGCGAATATTCTGCGTGTGCATGATGTGAAAGAGAACGTGGCGTTGATCTGGTAAGGACGCTAAGCTTTTTCTTCTCAGCGGGCTAATTTTCTCATTTCTCTCAATACCGAGAGCGAGTTGATCAGCACGAAAAGGAAGGTCAACAGAAATCCATAACCGATCGCTTTCACCGATAACCCATCGGGCAGATCGAAACCTTTCCCGGAAGCATATCCTTTGAACCAGTTTTTAGCGAAGTAGAGCAGGATGATCGTGATCAAATAGACCGCAAGGAAGATCATATTGTAATAATTCACATACCGCATTCCGAGTTTTTTGTGATCGTATCCCAATCGAATCAGCGTTTCAATTTCATAGGAAGATCTACTCATCAGTAATTGCGAATAGAGAAAGAAACTCAGCAGAGAAAGAATGAGAATAACACTACCAATAAGCACAAGAATATTCATCACGATCCGAAGAAATGAATTCAGCTTGCTGTTCTTCAAACTCTCGGCGCTCGTCTGGTAACCGTTGGCGGAAAAATAATCCACGAGATCATTTGTCGCGGGGCCATCACAGCGGATGATGACACGATTCGATTGTTTCGCGCCGGGTTCTACACCGGCATATTTTTCATTGGCAAAATCAAGAAAACTTTTCGGCGTGAGAATGCTGTTGATCCGATCACTCAGTCCAACAACCCTGCCGACATAATTCTTGTTTCCGTTTTTTCCAGTGATGATCACATTTCCTTTCGCCATGCCGACCATTCCTTCCGGAATTTGTGGCAAGCCCTGCGTTTGCGCGAAACCGAAATTGTAAAGTTTGAGGTAATCTCTCGGAATAATGATCGGCACGATCGAATCATCATTCGGCCATTGCCAGTCGTCCGATTGCACGTCCACAAAATCATCCGGCACAGCTTCGAAGAAAAGATCAGTCGACATGCCGGGAATTCCCTGCATACCGCCACCCATTGTCACGACCACTTTGAAATAACTCGAAGTCAATGGTGCAACATCTTTCACGCCTTTCACTTTTTTAAGATCGACTATCTCGTTCTCTGAAAATCCGCTCTGCCCGCCGAACAATGTGTTCAGCAGATTCACCTCCTTGTTGATGACGAGATATTGCGGCTGATTGATGTCGCTATTCCCGCTGAGCGTTTCCGTGAGATCGAAATACAATTGAAGCGAACAGAGCAGCAACAGCATTCCGAACAACGCTCCGAGGATCGCAATGAAAAGTTGCGATCGTTTCTGGTGAGAGAAGAGGAGGCGGTTGATCATGGTCAGATGATGATCTTCGTTTTGTATTCGAAATAATGATCGGGCCCGAGACTCGTCAGGATCAATCCGGCTTTGTTCTGTTCACAAACTTCTTTGATCAATGCGACGGCCCTGGAAGAATTCTCTTCATCAAGATGTGAGAACGGCTCATCCAGCAGAAGAAATTCAAATGGTTGCGCCAGCGCACGTACGATCGCGATGCGTTGTTGCTGGCCGAGTGAAAGTTTGCCGCAGGGCTTGTCGAGGAATTGCTCCACACCCAACCGCGCTGCGTACTCACGCACCTGCACCGATGTAAGCGTATGCGTGAGCTCATTCTTCACCATGATATTTTCTTTCGCTGTTAATGCGCTGAATAAACGCAGGTCCTGGAAGAGAAAAGAAAATTTTGCGCGTCTCCATTCCGCCCAATCGGACAAAGAAAGTTCTGCATTGTTTTTTCCATCGAACAGAACGGTTCCTTCAAAATCCTTCCTGATCCCGTAAATGATGGAAAGCAGCGTCGTCTTTCCTGTTCCCGAAGCTGCTTCGGCGAGATGAAATTCGGTTGTGTCGAATACAATTTCTTTTTTCCACATCGAACCTTTTGCCAGCGGAGTATCTGACAATGGAATGGGCAACACATTTCTGAATTCGATTTTCATTTCAGGTCCGCGTAGTAAAGAAGAAGGCGATTGAGCGAATTGCCATCGCCGGGTTTCAAAAACAGGCTGAAAGTTGTTGGATGATACAGTCCGGCAGCAAAGCCAGCGCTTTGAAATGGTGACGCAAGGGAATAGAAACGGGCAAGAGAATTTTCTTTGTAAACGTAACCAGCTGTGTCCAGCATTTCATCAGGATAATGTGTCGTATCCAGATCGACCCAGGAAAAGAAAGGGTTAGTATTGGAATTATGCGTGACAACAAATGGAAGCATTCCATTCAACAGTTTGTTTTTCGCTATAGAATCAGCAGCATAATAATCATTGGTGATCATTAATCTATCATCGTTGCAAGCGGCATAAACAATGAAATCCAGTCCGGGAAACATATAAAATCCATTGGTTTTTTTGAGCCCGAGTTGCTGAAGCATGCTCTCCATTTTATTTCGATCCGTGATGCCGATACTGATATAACACATCGGAACGTACATGATTGGAACCATTACATCTACACAGTAAGAGTTTTTTGGGATCTGATCACTTATCATTTTTTTCAGTCTTGGATCGTACCCAGACAATTCTCTGTAATCAGAAACGGCGAAAGCAACTTCCCCGGTAAATAATTTCTGAAAGGAGGTTGAATCTAGTCCGACGCTTGACTGAAACTCCTTTATAGATCCGGCGGTAGCAGAATCAGATTGAAGCAATCTCATAAGTTTATTTGTATCAAAATGGGCAGAAGCAAATAGCAATGGATTTGTAGGTGCGATGGATGAAAAAAATGGAATGGAGATTCCCTCGTCCTTACAGGCATAAAGAATATGTATTGCCGGAAAACTTTCATACTCGAAATGAATCTGATCCTTGAAAAATGTACAGGAAAGTTCACCATGGCCCGAGTCCATTCCGACCATTGAAAGGACATTTGTCTTATCGTTCAGTTCCGCAAGCTCTTTGTTATCAGTAAACATACCTATGTCATGCTTCTTGGAATGAAATTCAGCAAACCCCGGTTCCCGTTCGATCGAAGATTCCGCATCCAGCTGAAGATATTTTCCGGCATACTCCGCGATGTTTTCCGATTGGGAATAGAGGATCACGGCGACATCGTCCGTGTAACCGATCCCGTAATTCATTCCCGCAGCGATGAATTTGAAATCTCCTTTGTCTTCCGGCGTTGCTTTGATGCCGGCGTCTTTCACGAAGGAAGCGAATTGCCCGGCATCTGTCAAACGGATAACGATCCCCAGAAAGTCATCCATTTGTTCCTTCACGGCAAAACCATAAATGATCTCATCAGGATCGATCCCGGAAGTGACCGCGTTGAATGCTGCGCTGAATAATTTATTGTTGCTGAAACCGGAGTGAGTGAGAAGAGTGGTCGGATCGGCTTTGTCGAGAAGTTTGGGAAGATCGATCTCCACGACCGCTGCCGCGTTTTTCGGAACGGCGTACATCTGGATGTTCTTCTGTTTTTTTTCCTTCGTCAGGAAAAGATAGGCGATGATGGCAGCGACAAGTATCGCGGAAAGAACAAGAAGAGATTTAGTCCTTTTTGACATTTTGCCGCAGAGGCGCTAAGGCGCAGAGGTAGCGCGGGGTTTATTTCTTATTAAAATTCTTCTTGAAATTTTTCCGGCGGTTGAAGTTGCCTTTCTTTTTCACGAATGAATTTCCGGAATAGGCAGGAACTTCTCCCAATTCATCAGGAACTTTTCCTTTCTCTACTTCATAGCCGATGAGTTTTTCGATGCCGGCGAATTTGCGCATGTCGAGCGGCGAAACAAAAGTGATCGCTTCTCCTTCAGATTCTGCGCGTGCCGTTCTTCCTACGCGGTGAACGTAATCTTCTCCGTCACCCGGAACATCATAATTCAGCACCATCGAAATATTTTCAATATCAATTCCTCTCGAAAGGACATCGGTCGCGACAATGATGCGGATGTTGCGGTTGCGGAATTGCCGAAGCACTTCTTCGCGTTCGTTCTGCTCGAGATCGGAATGAACGGCGGCGACGTTGAATCCCATTCGTTTCATTTCCTTTTCCATGTTCTTCACGTTCTGCTTGGTGGAAGAGAAAATGATCACGCTTGGATATTCTTTCTGTTTGAGAATGTGCGTGAGCAGCGGGATTTTCTGTGTGTCGTAAACGCAATAAGCGAGCTGTTTTATCTTCTCAGCCGGTTTCGACATCGCGATATTGACTTCAGCCGGATTGACCAGCAATTGAGAAGCAAGTTGACGGATGCGTGTTGGCATCGTAGCCGAGAACAGAAGTGTTTGCCTGTCCTTCGGAAGCATGCGCACAATGCGGATGATGTCGTCGTAAAAACCCATGTCGAGCATGCGGTCCGCTTCATCGAGAATGAGTGTCTTCAGTTTATCCAGCTTCACATAACCGAGATTCAAATGCGACATCAGTCTTCCCGGCGTTGCGACGATCATATCTGTTCCTGTGCTCAGCGCTTTTTTCTCACGATCAAAAGATTCTCCAGTTCCTCCGCCGTAAACAGCGATGCTGCTGATGCCGGTGAAGTAAGCGAAACCGGTAAGTGCATTATCGATCTGCAACGCGAGTTCACGTGTTGGGGAAATGATCATCGTGTGAATGCTTCCGCGGTCGCTGCTGTGGAGAATGCGATGCATGGTCGGTAAAAGGAACGCGGCAGTTTTTCCTGTGCCGGTTTGTGCGCACGCGATCAGGTCGCGTCCCTGCAGGATGAGCGGGATTGTTTGTTCCTGTATCGGGGTCGCCGCCGTATATCCCATCGCATCCACGCCATCCATCACCGCGTTGTCCAGTCCGAATTCTTCAAAAGTTGCCATAAGTAATAAAGGTAGGGATTAGTTGGGAGTTAGGAGCAGTAAGTAGTAGGCAGTAAGCGGTAAGCAGAAAGTAGATACATGTTCAGGCAATTTCGAGATGCCCGTTGCGTTACTGAACCCATGGATGAATACAGAAAAATGGTGAAAGTAGTTTGGAGGTCACTCTGGTATTTACCGTTGATGTTCTGCATTTCTTTCTGGACATTCTTTCTCCGCGCGACGATCGCACTCGGAAGATTTCCCGTCTATGATCAACCCGATCCAAAGGAACTTGGATTTGATTTTCATCATCTTGTTACCTGGTGGTTATTATTAGGCATAGAGATTTCTTTCCCGATTTGTTGCATCTCAATCCTGGTGAGGATATTCTGGAAAAGAATGCCGTTCTATTGGATCGACCTTCTTTTTTTCATTGGAGGAATCGCATTGTTTCTGCTCACGATGATTTCTGCTGCGATGGAATGGTTCATGGATTAACAATGAAAAACGGCTACCATTTCTGATAGCCGTTTCAAATTGGTAGCGACGCATTGCAATGTGTCGCTAAGATCAGAATGCAGCGATCTTTTCGCTCTGGTATTGACCAGAAGTCAACTTGTCCTTGATCTTCGAGAACGCATCGATCGTGTAATTCACATCTTCCATCGTGTGCACTGCAGTCGGAATGAGACGGAGGATGATCTGTCCTTTCGGAATGACCGGGTAAACGACCATTGAACAGAAAATATTGAAGTTCTCGCGGAGATCGAGAATGAGATTTGTCGCTTCCGGAATGGATCCGTTCAGGTAAACAGGTGTAACCGGAGAATTCGTTGTCCCGATGTTGAAACCATGTTTTTTCAAACCTTCCTGCAATGCTTTGACGATCTTCCAGAGATTCGTTCTGAATTCCTGGTGCGTGTTCATCAACTCAAGACGCTTCAATGCACCAACCACCAATGGAAGCGGCATCGATTTCGCGAAGATCTGTGAACGCATGTTGTAACGGAGATATTCTACGACATCCTCAGTAGAAGAAATATATCCGCCGATCAGCGCGAATGATTTTGCAAATGTTCCGAAATAAATATCAATTCCGTCCTGGCAACCCTGTTCTTCACCTGTTCCGCCGCCTGTTGGCCCCATCGTTCCGCATCCGTGCGCGTCATCGACGAACAAACGGAACTGGAATTTCTTTTTGAGTTCTACGATCTCTTTCAGTTTGCCCTGGTTACCGCTCATTCCGAAAACTCCTTCGGTAAGAACGAGAATAGCACCACCGGTCTCGCCGATCATTTTGGTCGCACGCTCGAGTTGTTTTTCGAGTGATGCGATATCGTTGTGCGGATAAACGAAACGTTTTCCCATGTGCAGGCGCACACCGTCGATGATACACGCATGCGATTCCGCGTCATACACGATCACATCGTGACGGTCGACAAGACAATCAATGGCAGAGACCATCGCCTGGTAACCGAAGTTGCAGAGAATGGTGTCCTGTTTTTTAACGAGTGCCGAAAGTCCTGCTTCGAGTTGTTCGTGGTAATTGGAATTGCCCGACATCATGCGTGCACCCATTGGAGCAGCGAAACCGAATTTTGCAGCGGCTTCTGCATCTGCTTTGCGCACTTCAGGATGATTCGCGAGTCCGAGGTAATTGTTGAGGCTCCACACGAGACGCTCTTTTCCACGGAACACCATTTTATTACCGATATCTCCTTCGAGTTTCGGGAATGTAAAATAGCCATGTGATTCTTTTGCGTGCTGGCCGATCGGGCCGCGGTTTTCACGGATCTTGTCGAAGAGGTCTCTCATAGTTTTTGAATTGGGAACACAAAAATAGCGTTTTCAGCAAGGACAGGCAAAAAAGTGGTTCCAGGCGATCCAATCCGGCTTGTTTTCCCAATGAAGAAGCCGGAAATTGACCAAAGTCATGCTTCCTGCTGTCGGGCGTCATGCCGGATGATCCGGCACGGTGATACTTTTGGTTTATAAAACCATATCTCATGAAAAGCAAATATATAGCCGCAGTAATTTTCATCTTGGTTTATGCATTTCCTTTCAGGATTGCTTTCCTTTCGGATGAGATTGCGGATTCCTCAAGATTCATCATCGCACTTCTCGGGACGATCTTCGGATTCCTCATTGCTTTTGGCATCGGAACCAACGAACCTTTCGATCGCAAACCAAAGACAAAGGAAGTTGCAAGTTCGACGGATCAGGAATACCGGAAAGCTGCGTAGTTCAGTTATCACTTTAAATCTGCTACCAGGCCAGCGGAAATTTCCAGAGTACCAGTCCGTATTTCCGTAATCCGTACCCGCGCGTGGGCACCTGCGCAGGAAAAAAAGAAGCCCCTCCGCTTTGGCGGAAGGGCTCCCAACAGTTCTCATCAGTTTTTGTTGTTACGCTTTCTTTGGAGTGAGAAGAAGGATGTCACTCACCACCACTTTGGTGATGTAGTGTTTCTTTCCGTCTTTGTCGGTCCAGTTCTCGTTTACCAGTTTTCCGTTGATCGCCACGCGGTCGCCTTTGGTCATGTATTTTTCGGCGATCGTTGCGAGTCCGTTCCATGCCACTGCATTGAACCAGTTCGTGTTGTCGACGCGGCGGCCTTCCTTGTCGTTGTACGATTCGCTGCAGCCGAGTACGAAGTTTGCTACTTTTTTGCCTTTTTCGAATTCCTTCACTTCAGGATTGCGGGCAAGATTTCCGATGAGTTGTACGTTGTTTTTAATGGTATTCATAAGTAAAATTGTTTTTAAGATTAATAATTGAAAAGATGATTGAGATGAGAACTGAAGATCGTGACGCTGCTGTTACGCAGCGATCGTATTGACGGGTGTACGTCCTGTATTCAGGAGCACAATGTTTGTGGCGATGAGTTGTTCGCGTTCACGGATATTTCCTTTTTTATCGTGCCATTTGCGGACGACAATATTCCCGAAGATCACGACGCGTTTTCCTTTGGTGAGATGATTCTTCGCTACTTCCGCGAGATTTCCCCAACAGATGGTGGTGTACCATTTTCTGCGTGTGAGTCCAGTTTCGGGATCAGGTTCGATGGAGCAGGCGGAGAATGCTGCCATGCGTTGCCCGTTTTTTGTGTCTGTGATCGTGGGATGAGTACCTACGTTGACTACAAGCTTCACATTGTTCTGTTTTGCTGTGATTTTCATTTTGATAAAGAATAAAAGATTAATAATTAATAAAAGATAAAATTCATCGGGTGAGTGTGAAAGTGAAAGTGAAAGTGAATGTGAATGTGAAAGTGAATATGAAAGGGAATGAGAGGGTCAAGTTTTTCTTTTTGGAGGACCTGAAGTTTTTTGGTTTCGTTCCGAGATAGTGTTGATCGTCTTCGTGATACAAGCAATGATATAATTCAACTTTTGTTTTCTTTGATCGACAATGTCCTGTGGCAATAGAAATCGAGAGCGATCGTACCATCCCTTTGTTTCCTGTGCTGATCCTCTTGCAATTCTGAGAAATCTGGGATATTCTTTTCCAAAACCGCGTCCGTATCCCTCTTCGATATTCGCTGGTATAGAACCCATGCTGCGTATCATTTGCACACTTAGTACTTTTCCGCGGCCATCGTGTCTGATCTTATCCGTGTCAGCCCAACATACATCATATAACGCCTGGGCTTCTTTGTAAAAAAATAATTTTTCTAATCCGTCTTGCATATTATTTGTTTTGCCTTAAAATATTAATTAGTAAACCCGTTCACATTCACTTTCACATTCACTTTTTGATTTCGACGGTGCAAAGATGTGGTAGCCAAAAAACTTTATTCGGCTCTTAATTATTTAGAGTCGGGTATAAACGTTTACAAACGGATATAAAGCTGATAATCAAAAAGAAGGAGGAAATATTTTTCTGAATAAAATCACTTGATCCTTAACGGGAGAGATAATTCATCGGCAATTTTCTGCGCCAGGATCTTTCCTTCTTCGGTGAACGGCCACACAAAAAGAGCCTGGATGGGATGATCTTTCTGAATGGCGCGGATCGCATCGATCGTCATTCTTTTCGCGAGACCTTTTCTCCTGAACTCCGGAAGAACGGAAGCGGAACATAAATAAACAGCATCGAACTTCATTCCCGGATTCGTCCGGTCGAACATTTCCTGTTCCGAAATCTCATCAGAAAGGAATTTATTCATCAGCTCTGTTGTCGTAGGAATAAGCATGATCCAAACGACCGGACCATTCACATTATGTTCGGCAAGTGTTGCGGGATGAAGCTTTCCGAGTTTGGCCAGCACTTTTTCATCCACCTGCAACTGGCGCGGATCATTGCGCATATCGAAGATCTCATCGACCAACCCGAGCATCCGTTTGAAATTTTCCTGCATGAGACAAATTTATCAGTAAAGCGCCAATTGAAATTATGGATGCGCTCATTTATCGGCTTCTGATCAAAAAAAAAGACAGGTGCCATAAGCACCTGCCTCCCGGCTTCTATTTTCCGCTTTCACATCCTTGCAGATGCTTATACAGAAAATTCTTCCTTTCATATTCAAATTGACACCAGAACAAACCGGTTTTTGATTCCGGCTTCGGGTCTTGCAGTTTCAACTGTCTTTTAAAACAGATAGTTCTGCTTCGACCAGGTACGCAGGTTGTCCTTGCGCACTACAGGTTTCCCTGCCTTCGGTTATTCACCTGGGCGCCTTACGGCAATCCCGGATGTTTCCTGTATTCTGATGCCGATCATTCACTGCGATCAATTCT
>DATJEX010000309.1:0-5335 GCA_035496135.1 Bacteroidia bacterium | reverse complement strand
GATTATGAATTCTGGGAAGGACTCGATTTCGGCGCTACAGGTTTTATTACGGCCAACAATCAACTCGATCTTCCTGCGGGTTATGACTGGATGAATCTCAATTACGCGAAATCATACGAGTTCGGATGGAACATGATCCAGAAGAACATTCACATCTACAAGAATTATGTGAACATCGGAACAGGCATCGGCCTCACCTGGTATCACTACAATTTCCGCAACAACATTTCCCTTCTTCCGAATTCCGATCCGATCATGGCTGTTACCGATTCGGTGAACTACAGCAAGAACAGGCTCAGTATGTGCTACCTCAACGCGCCGCTCATGCTCGAGTTCAACACGAACAACAACGATGCGGACAATTCCTTTCACATCGCGATCGGCGGACAATTCGGATACAACGTGTTCGACAACAAACTCAAGCAGAGATACGAGCTGAACGGACACACATATAAAAATAAAGTGAAAGACGATTTCGATGTGAATCCATTCCGTTACGACGCCATCGCGCGAATCGGTTACGGCAAATTCACCATCTTCGGCGCTTACTCACTTTCAACATTATTCGACAAAGGAAAAGGCCCTGCAGTATATCCGTTCAGTGCGGGCGTGCATATCAATCTTTAGAAAATCACCGTTACACATCCCTATCCCGGTATTGGAAACAGTGCCGGGATTTTTTATCGGGGAACGAATTTCTAATCGCGCGAATTTCCGAATTACTGATATTACGAATCTGTCCATTGAAATTATACTGATTCTATTCTCTACCTGAGGATCCGATAGAGTTTGTATTGTACGAGCCCCTCGCCTGGAGGAAGCATTACACTCGGTGGTGCTTTCATGTCAGGCAGTATATCTATTGCAGAAATATCTGCCTTCTTTGTTTCAGATCCATTGATTATCAAATCGCGCCAATCAGCATCGTGTGCATTTCCATACTCAACTCTTGTCAATACGAATTTTTCCTTCGAACTGTTAATGATCAGTATTTTTCCCGGATCAGGATCTACTTTGTAATTATTTCCCTGCAATTCCATCTGGGAATTTCCCCAGACATAATAAACAGAACACGAGAAATCCTGGTTGATCACATACAATTTACCGGTGTAGCCATTCAGGAACAAAGCCAGCATGACATAAGTAAAGCAGGATAAAAACGTTACACCCGCTTTTCTGATCTGCTTTTTCTTAATGAAGAAAATCCCCAGCAAAAGCAAAAAGAGAATAAGAGACCAGTGAACAGCTTCTGAAATGCCCGCTTTTAAGATCATATGCGTATTTTGCTTCCGAAAGTTAATTTTTTTCTTTTCATCCGGGTATTCAACCGCGACAACACAGCTTTGAACAATGAACTCACATTTGGAAATCAATGATCATTTCCATCTTTCTCCACCCGACGAAAAAGACATTCCCCGCTATGTCGAATTCCTCAACGACATGGATATCTACAATCACACACTCACCATTGCTCATCCCTACACGGAGAACGACGCGCGTTTTTTCATTAACATGTGCCGCGGGAAAGAAAAAGAATACGGACAGGTTCTTCAGTTCGCGATCAGAAATAAAAACGAAGAGATCATCGGCGGAATCGGTTTTCACGGAAAGAATCTGTTCGACGCCGTCAAACATAAAGACGAGATCGGTTACTGGCTCGCCGCGCCGTTCCGCCGGCAAGGGATCATGTCTTCCGTCATTCCGGTCATTCTCGATTACGGAAGAAACGTCCGCGGCCTCTCGCGATTCGAAGCGCCGGTTTACGAAGGAAATATCGCGTCAGAAAAAACGTTGCTCAAATGCGGATTTGTCCGTGAAGGCATCATGAAGAATGCGTATCAGAAGAATGGCGTTTTCATCGATGGAATAATGCTGGCGAAGGTGTTTTGATTTTTTACACACAATGAAGTCATCGGGCAAAGAACAATTTACTTCATTGGGAGCGGCAGTTGCTGCGTTTCAAAATACCTATGCTCCTGCTGCAGCTATTGCATGGCAAAGCGCTGCATCAGGGCTAGGAAAATCGTGCATCACTTCAAACGGGAACACCCCTATGGGAGGTTGAAGAACTGAAAAACAGAAAACGGACAACTGAAAACTCCGATCTCCTCCCTCCCAACTCCCGACTGTAATCTCTATATTCGTAGCTCCAAATTTTCATTATGAAAGACAAGCTGGAACTCCTTCAGAACAAGATCGACGAAGCACATCTCGGCGGTGGCCAGAAACGTATCGACGCGCAGCATAAAAAAGGAAAACTCACCGCACGCGAGCGTCTCCATTTTCTTCTTGACGAAGGAACTTTTGAAGAGATCGGGATGTTCGTCACGCACCGCGCAACGGACTTCGGGCTCGAGAAAGAAAAATATTTAGGAGATGGCGTTGTCACCGGTTTCGGAAAAGTGAACGGAAGACTTGTTTATGTTTTCTCCCAGGATTTCACCGTCTTCGGCGGATCACTTTCAGAAACTTTTGCCGAGAAGATCTGCCGCATCATGGATCTCGCTATGCAGAACGGAGCACCGGTCATCGGGTTGAATGATTCCGGCGGCGCGCGCATCCAGGAAGGCGTTGTTTCACTCGGTGGATACGCTGATATTTTTTACAGAAACACCATTGCATCGGGCGTCATTCCGCAGATCTCCGCGATCATGGGACCCTGCGCAGGCGGAGCAGTTTATTCTCCGGCCATCACCGATTTCATTCTCATGGTGGAAAACACTTCCTACATGTTTGTCACCGGTCCGAACGTCGTGAAAACAGTGACGCATGAAGAAGTGACATCGGAAGAACTCGGTGGCGCGATGACACACGCGACCAAATCGGGTGTTACACATTTCGCCGCGGCAAATGAAGTGGAATGCATTCAGAATATCCGCGCACTGCTTTCTTACATGCCGCAGAATTGTGAGGAAGAAGCACCGATGCTCAAATACGAAGCCAGTGACGAGAAGAGAACAGCTTTGAATTCCATTATCCCCGCGAATCCGAATCAGCCTTACGACATCCGCGACGTCATCACCAACATCATCGACAGCGATACCTTCCTCGAAGTGCACAAGAATTTTGCGGAGAACATCGTTGTTGGCTTTGCGCGTCTCGGCGGAAGAAGCATCGGCATTGTGGCGAATCAACCTGCAGTGCTCGCCGGCGTACTCGACATTCATTCTTCCACAAAGGCAGCGCGCTTCGTCCGCTTCTGTGATTCCTTCAATATTCCACTGCTCGTATTCGAAGATGTTCCCGGATTTCTTCCCGGCACCGACCAGGAATGGAACGCGATCATTTCGAATGGCGCTAAATTACTTTACGCGTTCTGCGAAGCGACCGTTCCGCGCGTCACCGTCATCACACGCAAGGCGTATGGCGGTGCGTACGACGTCATGAATTCAAAACACATCGGCGCCGACATGAATTACGCGTGGCCGACAGCGGAGATCGCTGTGATGGGCGCGAAGGGTGCAGCGGAAATCATTTTCAAGAATGAGATCTCTGCAGCGAAAGATCCATCCGCCAAACTGAAAGAAAAAGAAACGGAATACCTCGAGAAATTCGCGAATCCATACATGGCGGCTGCACGCGGTTACATCGACGAAGTGATCATTCCCGAAGACACGCGCACCAAACTCATCGCCGCGTTCGGGATGCTGAAGAACAAAGCGGCGAAATTACCGAGGAAGAAACACGGAAATATTCCATTGTAATGAACTTCGAACATTTTCACGAAGATCTTATCAAGTTATCGATCGCCGTTCTCATCGGTGGAGTGATCGGTGCTGAACGTGAATACCGCACCAAGTCAGCAGGATTCCGCACGATCATTCTTGTCACAGTGGGATCTGCTTTGTTCACTATTTTTTCCATCCGCATTGGTGGCGAAAATCCCGATCGTATCGCGGCGAATATCATTACAGGAATAGGATTTCTCGGCGCAGGTGCAATTTTCCGTGGAGAAAACAAACTCAGCGGGATCACTACAGCTGCGATCATCTGGGCAGCTTCGGCGCTCGGTATGGGCGTTGGTTCCGGCGAATACGTCATCTGTCTTGCCACAACGGCCGTGATCTTCCTGATTCTCGTTTTATTCACGAAAGTGGAAAGATTCATTGACAGGAAAAATCAGAGCAGGACGTATCGCATTTCCACGAGATACGAGGACCGTACGCTTCTGCATTACGAAGATCTTTTTTCCAAGACCGGTTTGATCTTCCGCAGGGGAAAACAAACCATCGAGAACAATATCATCACGGGAACCTGGGAACTGCAGGGAAGTGAAGCGAATCATAAAAAACTTACTGAAGAACTGCTCCGCGACAGGAGTATCCTCTCATTCGATTTCTGATGCGGAATATTGCGAAAGATATCCGTGCATTCAATGACGGAAGAATTCCTTTTCTTCTCGATCTGAAATACGCACGGATGAATGAAGATGCATTCCGTTTCTTCCGCGGCACCAGTCATCTCTACTATTCTGATCTCAATAAAAAATTGCCGGTACACGATCCGACGAAAGTGTGGATCTGCGGCGATCTTCATCTCGAGAATTTCGGCTCCTTCAAAGGCGACAACCGCCAGGTTTATTTCGACATGAATGATTTCGATGATGGAGGAATGGCTTCCTGTTCCGTCGAGATCACGCGAACGCTCGTCAGCATTCATCTCGCGGGCGACCGGATCGCTTTCAGTAAAACGGATCGGAACAGCTGTGCGGAACATTTTCTCAAACGGTATAGTGAAGTACTTGCGGAAGGAAGATCGCTGATGGTGGATGCCGCCACTGCGAATGGTGTGGTTGGAAAACTTCTTCGTGATCTGCAGAAAAGAAAGCGCAGTGAATTCATCGCAAGCAGAACAGTGATACACAAAGGCAAACGCTGCCTGAATACTGATCATACCCGCGCGTGGGAAATGACAGCGAATGAAAAAAAAGAAATACTTCAGTTCTTTCAGAAGAACCCGGTATTCCTTGGGGCAAAGAAGATCACGGTCACCGATGCCGCGCACCGCATCGCCGGAACGGGAAGCCTCGGTATTCATCGCTATGTTCTGTTCGCGCACCAGCAATTGAAACCACACAAACATTACCTGCTCGAACTGAAAGAATCACGTCCTTCCGCCATCAACAAGTCGAAACATTTTCCACAGCCCGAATGGAAAAATAATGCGGAACGGATCACCACGATCCAGAAGCGAATGCAATGTGTTTCTCCCGCGTTGCTTTCACGGATCTCTTTCGGTGGAAGACATTTCGTTTTGAAAGAACTTCAGCCGACCGATGATCGTGTTGAACTCGAATCCTGTCGGGGCAATGTCAGCAAATTCAAAGATCTGCTCG
>DATJEX010000308.1:0-8388 GCA_035496135.1 Bacteroidia bacterium | reverse complement strand
CAACATGAATGTCGTCTGCAGCATGTCGGTCCACACGATGGTTTTGACTCCGCCTTTGAACGTGTAACCGAGAATGAGCAGAATGAAAATGGCGGTAGTGACAGCGAACGGAACGCCGAGCGGAAGAAAAACGAATTTCTGCAGGACGAGAATGACGATGTACATGCGGCACGCGGCACCGAGTACCCGCGAGAGGATGAAAAAGAACGCGCCGGTTTTGTAGGAAGCTATTCCCAGTCTTTCCCCGAGATAGGAATAAATGGAAGTAAGATTCATTTTATAATAGATGGGCAGCAGCACGTATGCGATAATGAAGTAGCCGACAAAATAACCCAGCACCGTTTGCAGGTACCACATGTGCGTATCACCCACCGCACCGGGAACGGACATGAACGTAACGCCCGAAAGTGAAGCGCCGATCATTCCATAAGAAACGACCAGCCAGTTGGAAGATCGGTTACCGACAAAATAACTTTCATTCGTCGCGCCGCGCGAAGTGAGCCACGTTACTCCGAAGAGGATGAGCGTGTAGACGGAAATGAAAACGAGAATGAGAACCGGCGACATTTGAATAGACGAAGGTACTCATGGGGAACGAATTACAGATCGTCCGGATATGCGAAGTGCGAACAGCGTATTGTGCGAAGAAATTACTGAATATCCAGGGATGAAGCGGCCGCGTTTGACCGGGGATCAGAATCCGGGAATCAGGAAATACGAAAAGAAGACGCTATTAAAACCGCTTCTCTTCTTTTCGGCATTCAACAAAAAAATCACAAAGCCCTTCGGTAAACCCCAACCAAAGTTCCTTCCCCGATGACGTGAGGCTGAATGGCACTCATCAGTTTCGCTTTACCGGTCCCCGGTTTCAGTTTTATCATAGCATCCAATGCGTAGAGATGAAAAAAATAATGATGTGCTCCGGAAGGCGGTGCCGGCCCGTCGTAACGGGCATTACCGAAATCATTTTTTCCTGCCTCACCCGGCGCGCTGTTTTCATCGATTGAATGAACGGGCGGAATATTCCACATCAGCCAATGCACGAACGGATCTTTCCCGGGGGCATCCGGGTCTTCGACAATCAGTGCGAAACTCTTCGTCCCTTCCGGTATAGCATCGATTTTCAGGGGCGGATTGCAGTTGTCTCCATCGCGTGTGTATTGCCTCGGAATGAATGAACGCTCCTCAAATGCGCTGCTCGAAACCTTCAGTGCTTTGACCTTCTCAGTCGTTGTCATTTCTTGATGGCTTTAATGACTACATAGGAACCTTCTCCATATCCCTGTTTCGCAGCTTCAGGACTTGTGATCCTGTCGAGCGGGTTGAATAGCGTTTGCAGATATTCAAACTTTTTGAAACCTGCTTCTCTCAGTCGCTCCACGAGTTTATCTGTAGAATAGAAAACAGCCTGGCGATAGAAAATACTTTTTCCTCTTTTCGATTCATAACTGCTGCCGATGATGCTGTCCTTTTCGATCGAACCGACGATAAGGACACCATCGTGTTTCAGCACACGAAATGCTTCGCGGAAAGCGCGCTCCGGATCTTCCAGGTAATTTATGCATGACGCCATCAGAACGAAATCGAAGCGGAGATCTTTGTACGGCAATTCTTCTGCCACCGCATCCATGACTTCGATCCCGCGTTCGGCTGCCAGTTCGCGAAGAGCTTCTGAGGGTTCAATACCTTCTTTAATACCGAGTGCTTTGGCGAAACGCCCGGTTCCCAATCCTACTTCTATTCCATGACTTTCGCCCGAAGGCAACATTTGACGGAGTGCTTCTACTTCCGACTGGAATACTGCCGAATATTTATCGAACCATTTATCGTATTCGACAACATGCTTTTCAAAAATTTCTGTTTTGATCATAACCTTGTTTTTTTGATTTGTCATTCATTCTTATTGGCAAAAAGAGGAAAATGGAAAAGATTTTGAAATGACCGGAGTCAAAATGAGTGCGGCATTTTTCTGATACTGATCACGGAAATTCTTCCGGAAAAAGAATTTTTTTGCGGAGTTCAGTTCTTTTGCTGCACAGAACCAACTTTCCCAGCCCCGATGCCCGCAAATGCCGTGCATGGCGAGGCAGCGGGACCGGTCGGATTTTGAAACGCTGCTGGTCTGGCTCCTAATCATTAGCAATCAAGCCATTACAAGCCCGATTGGGACTTCAGAAAACAGTCGTTTTTTCCACTTAATTCATCGCCGGAAATTTCTTACTTTTGCAGCCCTCCCGGAATGAACCGGAAGGACTAATGAACAGCATATTATGCCTAAGATGAAAACCAATTCCAGTGCGAAGAAGAGATTCGACATCACCGGAACGGGTAAGATCAAAAGGAAACATGCTTACAAGCGTCACATTCTTACCAAAAAAGAGACTGCACGTAAACGTCGCCTGGTGAAAACCGGACTGGTTTCAAAGCCAGACACGAACAACGTGAAACAGTTGCTCTGCATGTAAGAAGAAACGCAGGTAAACAAGTACCAATCTGCCTTCGCTAAAGCTATGGCAGAGAACCTTGGGTCTATCCGAAAAACAAAAAAGTTGAACCCGGTTTTTGTGCCACTAAGTTCCGCAATGTCGGACGCCAACAACCAAAACGAAAAAACAAAATGCCAAGATCAGTCAACCACGTCGCATCGAGAGCAAAGAGGAAAAAGATCCTCAAGCTGACACGCGGCTATTACGGCGCCAAGAAGAACGTCTGGACCGTAGCGAAAAACACACTTGAAAAAGGTCTCACGTACGCGTACCGCGACCGCAAACAGAAGAAACGCAACTTCCGCGCATTGTGGATCCAGCGTATCAACGCCGGAGTCCGCGAACACGGAATGTCCTACTCACAGTTCATTGCAGCAGCGAACAAAAAAGGAATTACACTCAACCGTAAAACTCTGGCTGACCTCGCGATGAATCACCCGGAAGCTTTCAAAGCGGTGGTGAATTCTGTGAAATAAGCCACAGATTGCACAGATTTACACAGATGAATCCCCGTTCAGCAATGAGCGGGGATTTTCATTTAAATTGTACAATGCGAAAACTGATCGTCTTTTGTTTTTTCATTCTTTCCGTTTCGCTTTTTGCGGGTGACACGCTTTGTCCTGTTGTCGCATTTTTTCCGCTCAAAAACAAACAGGCTCAGAATTACAACGACACGACAAGGGATCTGACGGTTTACAGCAAAAAGGGATTTCTGCTCGTGGTGAATGGTATGTATGATCTCCAGTTCAAAGATGGCAGGAGAATTCCTGATGCAAGGATCGTTTCACTTTCACTGGAAAAACAGACCATGAATGTCACAACCGCATTTTCACCGATCACTGCTTTCAAAAATCATATCATTTACGATACCATCACCTACGCGGTAACAGATATCGAAAAGCTCCGGCTCATTGGCGATCGTGCATATGGAATATTCGATTTCGTAAAAACCTCTGATTATTCAGTAAGAGTGGTCAGCAGCGGAATGTATTGCGAAATGCAGGAAGTGCGGGTGCGCTCGTACAACGATTCCAGCATCATTTACAACGGGTTCTTTTATCTTTCTTCCCAGGGATGGGACTACATCTATGAAATGGATGGCGCACTCTATTTTTCGAACGGCCTCGATTTCATTTACGAAACGCTCATCGCCAGAAAAGAGGATCAATAAAAAAGCGCCCCGAAGAGCGCTCTTGTTTTTACGCTGACGCGAAGCTTCGCGTCCCTACCAATTATTCCGCCTACTGCTTTCTGCTTACTGCTTTCCGCCTACTATCTCCATGATCTCCGTACTCACTCCCGTCATCGAGAATCCACCATCGTGGTAGAGATTCTGCATCGTCACCATCTTCGTCATGTCGGAGAAAAGCATTACGCAGAAATTCGCGCAGTCTTCGGCTGTTGCATTTCCGAGCGGAGAAAGTTTTTCGGCGTAACCGAAGAAATCTTCAAAGCCTTTGATGCCTCCGCCCGCGGTTGTTTTGGTTGGTGATTGTGAAACCGTGTTCACGCGGACTTTTTTATGTTTTCCGTAATGGAATCCGAAACTTCTTCCGATCGACTCGAGCATCGCCTTCGCGTCGGCCATGTCGGAATAGAAAGAGAAAGTTCTTTGTGCCGCGATGTATGAAAGGCCCACCACACTTCCCCACTCGTTCATCGCGTCAAGCTGGTACGCAGCGCTCATCATTTTGTGGAACGACATCGCGCTCACGTCGACCGACTTCATGTAGAAATCATAATTCAGAGCGGTGTAAGGAATATTTTTCCGGATGTTAGGCGACATGCCGATCGAGTGCAATACAAAATCAATTTTTCCTCCGAGATGTTCGGTCGACTGCTGAAAAAGATTTTTCAGTTCGTCCATACTCGTCGCATCGGCTGGAATGATCTTCGCTCCTGTTGCTTCCGCAAGTTTATTGATCTCGCCCATGCGCATCGCGATCGGCGCGTTCGTGAGCGTGAACGTTGCGCCTTCCGCATGTGCGCGCTCCGCCACTTTCCATGCGATCGAATTTGAATCAAGCGCACCGGAAATGATGCCGCGTTTTCCTTTTAGAAGTCCGTATGACATTGGTTATTTACGATTTAAGATTTACAATTTGGGCTTTTGCGAATAGGATCGGTGATCGAATCCGGTTGTAAAGATAAGCGGGATGATGGAAGACGGAAGCCGGAAGACCTTTTTTTTTCAGATCAGGAGCAAGAGCTGCTGTGCAATAAAAAGACCACCTGTCCCCCTGCAGCGTGGCGTCCTGAAGCAGAGTTTACTCTCGCTTCAGGACGCTTCTGCTGCATGGGGGCTAATAAAGTTGGTCAGCGTTTCAAAACATGTTTGCTCTTTTCTTATCTTACAATAATGAAACCCCAATTCATTGCTTTCTTCTTTTTCATTTTTTCAGCGTTTAATGCATATTGCTGCGACACACTTTTCACCGCGCTTAAATTCAAATCGTATCAAACTCCGCGTGTACAGAGCCTGTGGATCGACACGAGCAGTGAAATGTTTTACCTGAACAAACCGGATGTGTGCGTGTTCTGGTCGAAACAAAAAGATCCTGCAGGTTACTGCGTGGCTGTTCCCGACGGAAAAAAATGGAAATACTGGAATCTCAATATCGAACCGACGTATCTCGAAATTGATTACACCTGGAGTGATGTAAACGGAAAAGGCAAGCCCGAACTCATTCTCTTCATTCACGATTATTTCGGGCATCACTCCGCCACGCACTCCGAAGAATCCAAGAATTATTTCATGCAGATCTGGGATGTGGAAACCACCACACTGCTGCTTGAGTACGAATATGAGACGTATGAACAATATCTCGATGTTGATATGGGTGGCGGAACCGATTCCCTCGGAAATCCCTGGCCACCGGCAGGCGACGAATTCTATCACCTCGATCTGTATCGCGGAAAATTATTCATCACCGATAGCAGCCGCGTCAAGATCCGCTGCTTCCATTCCGAAAGTGTGATCGACACGATGAAAACAAAACCGGATATGTGGAGGATCACCGATTGTCCGCCGTCATCCGGAATTTATGTGCTCAAAAACAGATCCTGGATCAGGACAACCGACACCAGCATTCCATCGGGCAAACCGGTCACTCCCCTGCCCTATTTCACCTACTGGGAAGAATTTTTTTTGCCTAAGGGCAAATAGGCAACTTTATTTTCTTTCTCCGTCATTCAACTGATCAACGTCCTATGAAAACAACTGCCCTCTTTCTTTTTCTCCTCTTTCCCATCCTTCTTTCCGCAAAGGATCTTACCATCGGAGTTTACAATTCCGATTCGGTCATCGCGGCTGTTCCTTCCCTCAAAGCGCGATTCGATTCCATCGCTCATTTCAAACAGGCGATCAGCGGAGTTTATGATCAGATGGTGGAAGAGTATGAAATAAAAAAGATCGAAGCGAAGAATGATTCGTTCAAATGGAGCCCGCTCATCAAATCGCTGAAGATGGCGGAGATCACCGATCTGAAAATTCATATCGCGAATTTCGAACAGGAAGCGGATAAAGAAACGACACAGCTTTCATTGAAAGTCATCGACGACATCAACAAACAGATCGCAACCGTTTGCGGAACAATTGCGAAAAGGGATCAGCTCATCAGTGTTCAAAGCAATCCGAGAGCGATCGTCTGGATCGACAACAGCATTGAATTCCGGAACATCACGAATGAATTGATCGCGGAGCTGAATAAGAAATGATTCGTGCTGAAAACATGTCTCGCTGATTACGCTGATCACGCAGAATTATTTCCCGACTAACATCGATTCACGCCAAGCCGCAATGACGCGAAGTCAAACCGAAAACCGACAACAGAAGACCGCCGACTGCCGACCAAAATCCCGGCGACTGCCCGCAGCCATGAGCGATGGAAAAATTTCTCGCGGATTTCGCGGATTACGCAGAGTTATTTTTCCGACGAACATCAATTCACGCCAAGTCGCAAAGACGCAAAGCCCAACTGAAAACCGACAACAGAAGACCGCCGACTGCCGACCAAAAACCCGCCGACCGCGCGCAGGAATGAGCGTTGTTATAGAGTTACTTTCGTTCCAACCAGTTCGAGTCCTCTCATGGAAATAAAGAACAGCGTGTTATCAGCAGCGGTGACTTGTGTCGCAGGCAGGAACATGTATTCTCCATTCTGCCCACCGATACGCTGATCGGTAATGAGTTTCTCGCCGGCTTTTCCTCCATCCGCATTCACGGTTTCGATCACATCTGCTCTCCAGCTTCCGTAATAACCATCAACGGTCGGATGTTGTTTCCCATCGTGCTTGTAATAGAAATCCTGGTATGTGAGTACAAGATTCGTTCCCATCATCGACGCGCCGAAGCAGATGAAACGTCCGCCATCATTGCGCGACTTCATGTCTTTGGTCACGATATATTCCCACGCCTTTGTTCCGTCCGGGCCCATTTTCACCGCGTTGATGTTGCTGTTGTCATAATCGTAATCATACGCCGCATTCGGATCTGTTGCATTCGCACCTGGTCGGATCGTTGAACTTGATAATTCATCATCACCAACAAGCACTACACTGTTATCAGGATAAGCAAACAGGTAGCGCGCTTTGATGTTGGTGTGCGCAGCAAAAACATTGATCTTGTCGTAAGGCATTCCACCGTCAACAGCAGAAACCTTGATGTAAAAAGTTCCGATCGCATTCGGTGGATCGACCGCTACTTTTTTATTCTGAATGTAATAACCGGCAAAAATGATGTCGCCATTCGTTCCGCCGACCGCTTTGTAGGAAGTGATCATTCCATCCGTTCCGAGATCGATCTTTCTTTCGACTACGGTGCCATTCGCGAGAAAAGTGAACGCGCTGTAAGTATCAGTCGCTTTTTTCACCGCGATCTGTTTCAGGTCGAATACACTTCCGGTGTTGCTCACGTAAACATCATTGTGCGGCGCTTTTTCACTCTCGTAAGGAAAAGTGTATTCTTTTTTCCAGAGTTGTTTGAAATTATTGTCGAACACATACACGATCGTTTTCTCGAGCGAATCTTTCACGTGAGGCAATTCGCACAGCACAGCGATCTTCGTTCCGTCTTCACTCACGTTCACTTCAAAATTCCCGGAGTTCATCGCTTTCTCTGCAGGGAATGTCACGAGATCCGTTCCTGTCCCGCGCGAACCCGCCACGTTGAACGGATAATACTTGAGCGTAGATCCGGTTCCTTTCGTGTAACCTGATTTGAACATCACGAGATTATCGGTCAGCGCAAAAATTCCTTCGTAAATGTTCGCGTCACCCGGATCAAGCGTTTTGTCGATCTGGTACGAGCCCACGGGTTTCATCGCAGCATCATAAGCGTCGAGTTGAATATCGTGCATGATCGGGCTGTGCATATCGAACATGTTGTACAGCATGTAAATGTGGTCTTTCACATGAAAGGTCTGAAATTCAGGAGCGGTAATGCTCTGCACATTCCGCGGTTCAATGAATTCAACGGTCTGTGCGCATACGTACAATTGTGCGAACACACAGGCGAAAAGGATGGTGATTTTTTTCATCGGAAGGTTTTGAATTGTTGGTTATTTGGAAGCATACCAGGTGTTGTATTCATCGATCACTGCATCGAGCTGAAGCATGCCGTAACCTTTTTCTTTGTCCGCGACTTTCTTAGAGAGATCAGCATCGTCCGCCACGTATTCACTCATCTTTTTCGCGTAACCAATACCGAAATACTGAAGTGTGACCGGTTTCGGGAATGCGGCATCATGCTGTTTCAGGTACACCACATCGTATTTCCACGAACCATCTGCTTCTCTCGCGCCGGTCTCATCGTAGAAATTGAATTCGGTGATCTCGCCGTCTTTTGTCACGAGATTGAATCGCAACGGCTTGTCGAGCAGTCCGCCACTGTAATGAATGGAAC
>DATJEX010000307.1:0-16226 GCA_035496135.1 Bacteroidia bacterium | reverse complement strand
TGGAATTATTGGTTGATGAGATCGTCGTCGGCCCGGTGAAATATGCGACTTTGGAAACAGGGAGATAACGCAGCGTGTCGCACTTCATCACATATTCCGGGTTGGTGAGCACCACATTTTTTTTGAACGTGAGGACTTTCCCTTCCGTGGAATAAGCACCGATCTGGCTGGTGAGCACATTATTCTGCGAAACGATCTTTCCGCCTGAAGCATAACTCGCGACTTTATTTTTCATGTCGTAGGTCACTGCATCGGTGGTCAGCGTCATGTCACCATCGGTCATCATCACATTTTTCGTGAGATCTGCTTTGCGTGAATTCCCGTCGTAATTCAGGTTGTCGCCATAAACATTGATGGAATCTCCCTGCGAAATGTGAACGTGTCCGTAAGCGAGCAGCGAATTTTTTTTACCGAATAAATGAGCGCTGTCGCAGGTCATGATCGCGCCTTCATGTTCGAGTATCACATTTCCGAGGAGCCGCTGGTAATCGCCTTTCACGGAACCTTCCATCGAATTCGCACCTTTCAGCGTGATCTTCTTTCCTCCCGATTGGGAAAAAAGAGTCACGGCAGTAAGCAGAGAGAAAGTGAGAAACAGCGCGCGCATGAGCAGCGATAAAGGTCAATAATTATACCGAGATGGAAAGGGGAGATACTAAAGAAAGTTAACTGTTAGTACGAACTACAAAATGGGCGAATATGCGAAATGTTGATTCCCGGGCATTTCAAATCCTTTTCGTAATGTTTCGTAGTTCGTAATTCGACGAATTCGTAGTTCGTACTACGCCCAGACTTCACTCCTGTGCAATGTCTGTTTACGATCGGGTCCGACAGAAACGATACTCACAGGCACACCGGTTTCGCGCTCGATGAATCCGATGTAATCCTGCAACTCGATCGGCATTTCTCCGGCGGAAGTGATCGCGGTAAGATCGCGTTTCCATCCTTTGAGATCTACATACACCGGTTCGATGGTTGAAGTAACGATGTCGTAAGGAAGTTTATCGGTCACTTTTCCATTGATACGGTAAGCGGAACAAACACGGATGGAATCGAATTCACTGAGCACATCCGCTTTCATCATCATCAGTTCTGTCACGCCGTTGATCATGATCGCGTAACGCAATGCAGGGAGATCGAGCCAGCCGCATCTGCGCGGACGACCAGTTGTAGATCCGTATTCTTTTCCGATGTCACGCATTTTCTGTCCGTCATCGTCGAGCAATTCAGTAGGGAAGGGGCCGCTTCCAACGCGTGTGCAATACGCTTTGAAAATTCCGATCACACCACCGATGCGTGATGGTGCGATTCCCAGTCCGGTGCATGCGCCTGCACACATCGTGTTGGATGAAGTGACGAACGGATAGGTTCCGAAATCAATGTCGAGCATCGATCCCTGCGCACCTTCTGCAAGAACACGTTTTCCTTTCACCAATGCTTCATTGATGTAATGTTCGCTATCGATGCGCGTGAGTTTTTTCAGCACTTCAATTCCTTCGAACCACGCCGCTTCAAATGATGAAGGATCCTGGTCAGCATTCATGAAGCGAAGAAGTTCGCGGTGCTTTGCGACGAGTGAATCATATTTCGCACGGAAGTCAGCAGAATCGATATCACCGACACGGATACCGTTTCTTCCGGTCTTGTCCATGTACGTCGGGCCGATTCCCTTGAGTGTAGAACCGATCTTCTCTTTTCCTTTCGCCGCTTCGGATGCTTTGTCGAGCAGCGCGTGCGTAGGAAGAATAAGATGCGCGCGACGGGAAACAAGCAGACGTTTGCTTACATCCACGCCGAGTTTCTGCAGCGCGTCAATTTCTTTTTTCAGGATCACCGGGTCGATCACCACGCCATTACCAATGACGTTCACGGTTTTCTCATGGAAAATTCCCGATGGGATCGTGTGCAGCACATGTTTGATGCCGTTGAACTCGAGCGTGTGTCCGGCGTTCGGTCCGCCCTGGAATCGTGCGATCACTTCATACTTTGGTGTGAGCACATCTACAATTTTTCCTTTTCCTTCATCTCCCCACTGGAGGCCGAGCAATACTTCAGCTTTCATTTTATGCATTGAATTTTGCAACAGCTTCATCCGAAGTTTCTGTTACAGTGAATACGGAATTTAATTTCGTCACGACAAGGAGTTCCTGCACTTTGCGTGAAACCCCGCAGAGTACAAGATCACCGCCGTTCTTTCTCGCTTTCGTCAGAATATTGATGAGCACATTCAGCCCGGTACTGTTCATGTAGCGGAGTTCCGAAAGTTCGATCACCACTTTATTCATCCCTTCATCCATCGCGGTGTTCACTTTTTCGAGGAATTCATGCGCCGCATTTTTATCCACGAGATCACCGTAGAGGGAAAAAAGGAGCACAGGCTCTTTACTGACGAGATTGAAGGAAAAACTCATGGGCTATCGTTTGGGTCCTAATTTAATATGTTCACAGGTACCGTTGTTGGCAAGTTTTCGACACCTGCCGAAAAAGTTGAGCGCATGAGAGCTGATCTCGAAGTCAAGAAATTCTTCTGTCGTCTTCTTGATCTGCTGAATACGCGGATCGCAGAATTCAAAAACTTTCTGGCAATCCTGGCAAATGAGATGATCGTGCTGCTTGTACGCATACGCACGCTCGAACTGCGCCTGGTTCTTCCCGAACTGGTGTTTCGTCACCAGTCCGCAGTCGAGAAGCAATTCGATCGTGTTGTAAAGTGTCGCGCGGCTCACACGGTATTTCTTGTTCTTCATGAACACGTACAGCGACTCGATATCGAAATGCCCGCCCTGCGCGTAGATCTCGTCGAGTATGGCGAATCGCTCAGGTGTTTTACGGTGCCCGCCCTTGCCAAGATGTTCGGCAAAGATCTCTTTCACTGTTTCACGTATGTTCTGTTCAGGCATTGGAATTTATAAAGGAGTGCTAAATTAGGAAAGAGATGTGGGTCGTGGGACGTGAGACATGAGAAAAAACGCGAATAAAATGCTAATGGACATTTTTCACATCTTACAAGTCTATCTTCTCATGTCCCATGTCTCTCCGTCTCAGGTCTAGTTCGGATTGACCCTCGTCACCGCTATCACACCATTCACCTTTTTCAGTTTTTTCATCAGGCTGGTGAGATGTTCCGTGTCGTGTACAAAAAGCATGATGGTGCCTTCGAACGTTCCATCGTGCGTGTCGAAACTCAGCGAGCGCATGTTCACGCTGAGTTCGCTGGAAATGATCTTCGTGACATTGTTGACCAATCCCACTTCATCAATTCCGGAGATACGTATTCCGGCAAGGAAAGAAATTTGTTCCTGGCCGGTCCATCTCGCTTTTACAATTCTGTAAGCGAAGTTCGACATCATCTGCACGGCATTCGGGCAATTCACGCGGTGAATTTTTATTCCTTCACCGATCGTGATGAAACCGAAAACATCATCGCCGGGAATAGGATTGCAGCACGGGGAAAGTTTGTATTCGATCTTTGTCAGATTGTCGCCAATGACCAATGTATCTTCTCCCGCTTTTTTTCCGCGCACTTCCTTCACCACCTGCTCCAGCGTCGGTTCTGCTTTTCCTTTCTTCGCCGGCTTTTCTTTTTCTTTCAGCCAGGTCTTCACCTGTTTCAGGTTGATCACGCCTTTCGCGATGCGGTAAAATAATTCCTGCGGACTCGGAAGTTTATAGAAGAGCTGAAGGTTGTTGATGTTCTGAACAGTGAAATCGATTTTCAGGTGATTGAATTTCCGCTGCAGCATTTCCCTTCCTTCTTCCGCGACCTTTCTTTTCTCTTCCTTGAGTGCGTTCTTGATCTTTGATTTCGCTCTTGCTGTCACAACATAAGCGAGCCAGTCTTCTTTCGGAGTCTGTTTCGAAGAAGTGAGAATTTCCACCTGGTCGCCCGATTTGAGCGGATGACTCAACGGGACAAGTTTGTGATTCACTTTGGCGCCGATACATTGTTCTCCAACCTTCGTGTGAATTTCAAAAGCGAAATCGAGCGCCGTCGCGTTGAACGGAAGCGTGCGCATTTCTCCCTGCGGTGTGAAGACGAAAATTTCTTCGGCGAAAAGATTCAGCTTGAAATCGTCAATGAAATCGAGCGCGTTGTCTTCCGGGTTTTCGAGCATCTCGCGGATCTTGCGCAGCCAGTCTTCGAGTTGATTTTCTTTGCTCTCCACACCGGTCGCCGAATCTTTGTATTTCCAGTGCGCGGCATATCCTTTCTCCGCGAGTTCATCCATTCGTTCCGTGCGGATCTGCACTTCCACCCATTTTCCTTCGGGACCCATCACCGTTGTGTGGAGCGATTCATAACCATTCGCTTTCGGCGTCGAGATCCAGTCGCGCAATCGATCAGGACTCGGATGATAGAAATCGGTGACGATGGAATACACTCTCCAGCAATCTGATTTTTCCTGTTCGGGTGGCGAATCAATGATGATCCGGATCGCGAAAATATCGTAGATCTCCTCGAAGGGAACGCCTTTGTATTTGATCTTGTTGTAAATGGAATAGATCGATTTCGGCCGGCCGATGACTTTCGCTTTAAAGCCCTGTTCCTTCAGGATCTCGTTGATCGGCTGAATGAATTTCTGGATGAAACGTTTTCTTTCCGGCTCGGTCTCTTTCAGTTTCTGCGAGATGTCGTTATACATCTCCGTCTCGGTGTATTTCAAACCGAGATCTTCCAGTTCTGTCTTGATGGAATTCAATCCGAGACGATGCGCGAGTGGTCCGTAGAGAAATAAAGTTTCCGAAGCGATCTTCAACTGCTTATCACGTTTCATCGACTCGAGCGTGCGCATGTTGTGCAGGCGATCGGCGAGTTTGATGAGGATCACACGGATGTCATCGGAAAGCGTGAGCAGCATTTTGCGGAAATTCTCCGCCTGCAGAGAATTGGTCTGTTGATCGAATACACCGGAAATTTTGGTGAGCCCGTCAATGATCTTCGCTACACGTTCACCGAACATTCCGCGCACATCATCCAGCGTGATGTCCGTGTCTTCCACTGTATCGTGCAATAATGCACACACGATGGAGGTCGTTCCGAGTCCGATCTCTTCCGCCACGATCTGCGCGACCGCGATCGGGTGATAGATGTAAGGCTCGCCGGATTTACGGCGCATGTCTTTGTGCGCTTCGAGCGCAACGTTGAACGCCTTACGAATAAGTTGTTTGTCTCCTTTTTCAAGCCGGCGTTTACCTGCTTTGAGGAGATTGCGGTAGCGCTTCAGAATTTCCTTGCGTTCCTGCTCGAGGTCAATGACCGTTGCAACTTCTTTTTCTGCCATAACTCAATGCACCGTGATCGGAGGAGAAGTGATTGAACACCTGAAATTACAGAAAAAAACAGTGGGAGATCAGATGTTGCCCCGTATTATTCCACCACCCTGGTGATCTGTACCATCGTCGTCCTGCTGCTTGTCCTTGTGGTGAGTGCCGGTGAAATGCCATCCAAGCCCTGCCTGTAATTCGATCCTGTTTCCAGCGAATGGGGAATTGAGATTGGGCTCGGTCATGAATGGATAATAGAACGTGATGCAGGCGCGGAGATCGAAATAAAGTCTTGCGCGGAACATCGCGAATTGCCAGCCGATATTGGTGGAAGCGCCGAGTTCATGAAAATTATTCACACCGGTGAAAAAATATTCGGTCTCGCTGGAGTCCGCTTTGTATGTGACACTCTGCTGTTCTTTCGTGATCATATAAACAAAACCCGCGCCGATGTGTGGGCCCGTCATCGGGTGACGCGCGAGTGTATCGTTGTTCCGGAAGAAAACCGAGAAACCGAACCGGAATTGTGATCCGGTGTAAGTTGAATTCACAAATTCGAGATGCGTGTGCGAAGGTTCGTTGTCGGGAAAAATACTCTGGCTCTCGCGGATCTTCTGCTTCATAGCGGAATTATTGACATCGGCATCCAGCAATGATTGATCATCCGTTCCCTGCGCAAAGCCACCTCCGACTGAAAAACAGAATCTCTTCCATCCGAATTCATAGGCTCCGAGGCCGATCTGTTTATTGGTGAAACCTGCTCCGTCCACGCGCAGCATCTGAAAATATTTCTGCGCGCAAACGGATTGAACGATCCCGATCGCGAGGACAAGAGAAAATAAATGACGTCTATTAAAAAGGACCATGGTTGAATGGATATGATCAATTTACGAAAGTTAACCCGTTTCGGATTGAAATCAATTTCCGGTACGGAAACTTTTCACGATCATTTCAAAAACGCCCTGGTATTTCAGGAATTCGCCCTGCTCGTAATTCTGCGCGGTGCAATCGACATAATAAACGGAATTGCCGTGAATGATCGTTGCGAAGAGAAATCCGACGCCATTATCGGAAAGATTGTAAATGCCGTATTGCAGGTACGCAGGATTGGAATTGACAAGAAATGAATCCGCAGCGATCGGCTGAACGTGTCCGAAATTCTGGTGCAGGTAATCCATTTGTGCCGCGGCGAGTGAAGAAAGATCGTCGCCCATCGCGAGTGTTGATTTCATGATCTTGATCGTTGGCAAGATTCTCACAGCGGGATCTTTCACTTCTTTGGAATAAGAGAACAAAAGCGACTGGCCATCGGTGGAATATTCTTTCCATTTCGAAGGGATCGCGAATGAGATGTTGTAATCTTTTGACCTGATCGTATCAAAATTGAAATCGTCGGCATCGAGTACGTGCTGGATCACGCCATTTCCGTAATGAACGGCGCGCACAACCTTTCCATTCGCATCATACGTGAGCCACGCTCCATTCATCTCGCCATTCAGATAAAGCCCTTTGCTCACCAGTTTTCCATTGTTGTCCAGCATGGAAGCCTCGCCGGTTTTCTGCCCGTGATCGAGATTGACGATGAGCGTGCCGGAATCTGTTTTCATTTTCACCTGGCCGCTGATCTTCGTGGAATCAACAGTGGAATCTTTTTTCGCAGGTGTCGAATCCGCTTTGTTTTTGTCTCCTTCGGATGCGCAGGAAAAAAACAGGATGGAAGAGAAGAAGATCAGTTTTTTCATTTTGCCGGAAGGACTTTAGAAGCACATTCACCGAACCCAACACGCACGCCGTTCAATTCGGAATAACCGCGCATGATCACGGTATCATTGTCATTGATGAATTTACGTTCACTGCCATCACTCATTTTCAATGGCTTCGTTCCTCTCCACGTGATCTCCATCATCGATCCGAACGAACCTTCTTCCGGTCCGCTGATCGTTCCCGAAGCGAGCATGTCGCCGACATTCATGTTGCAACCGTTGACGGTGTGATGCGCGAGTTGCTGCTCCATTGTCCAGTACATATAGCGGTAATTCGATCGGCAGACAATTGTTTCTTCACCTTTCTCGGGCTTGATCGCGACTTCGAGTTTGATATCGATATTTCTTTCCGGTTCGCCAATGAGATAATCGAGCACTTTCGGTTCCTGGATGTATCCTGCCACACGGAAAGGTTCGAGCGCTTCGAGCGTAACGATCCATGGAGAAACAACGGAACAGAAATTCTTTCCGAGGAAAGGCCCGAGCGGAACATATTCCCACGACTGAATGTCGCGTGCACTCCAGTCGTTGAAGAGCACCATTCCGAAAATATATTCATCCGCACGATTGCAGGGAATGGAATCGCCGAGTTGTGTTGGTTTGGAAATGATGAACGCTGTTTCCAATTCAAAGTCGAGCAGTTTCGTCGGACCAAAAACAGGATAATCCGCATCCGCAGGTTTCATTTGTCCTTTCGGGCGATAAAAAGAAGTTCCGCTGACGACAATGGAAGAAGCACGTCCGTGATAACCGACAGGAATATGTTTCCAGTTCGGTAATAATGCGTTCTCCGGATCGCGGAACATTTTTCCCATGTTCATCGCGTGATCGTAACTCGAATAAAAATCGGTGTAGTCCGGAACATGAACAGGCATGAGCATCGTCGCTTCTTTCATCGGCAGCAAACATTTTTCGATCGCGCCACGCTGTTCTTTCAATCCGGAAAAATTCACGTCGAGAATTTCTGCGACACGATTGCGGACTTTTGATGTGAGATCTTTTCCGAGACCAATGAAGGAATTGAGTGTTGATTGCTGCAGCACTTTCCGGTCGAACTGCAGCTCATCAAAGAAACCGGCTTCCGCTGCTGCAAAAAGATCAAGGATCCTGTCACCGATAGCAATTCCTGCGCGTGGAGAATGTTCTGCTGTTTTGAAGATCCCGAAAGGAAGATTCTGGATCGGGAAATCGGAGCCTTGCGCAACTTCTACCCATGAGCGCTGGTCTTTATTGATCGGTTTTGCCATAGTCTGATGAAAATGAGGGCGTAAAAGTACGATTTAGGGGTCATACTTCCGGATGTTGAAAACGAAGCGATGCCAAAGCGAAAAGATGCAATTTATGATTCTGTAAACTCTTCATAATTCCTTATATTTGAACCTCTAAGGAATTTCCATACACATGAAAAAAATTACGCTCGCTTTATTGGCATTACTGCCGGCCCTAAGGTCGACTGCCCAGGTAACTATTGCTTACCATGAGAATTTCGAAACGGCGGATTCTGTTGTTTCTTCCGGTTTGCCAACCTGGCAATATGAGACCGCTTATTTTTCGCCTCCGGGTGTGAAGAGTTACAGGGATACGGTTGGAACTGCAACTACTCCGTATCTCACTACCACGGCTTTCAGCACGGTGGGAAATACATTCATCCTTTTCGATTTCGACCAGATCTGTAAAATTGAATTCAATGATGCGGCGACGATCGAAGTTTCGAATGATAACGGCGTAACCTGGACACAACTTACGTACAATGAATATTTAGGAACAGCACCTTTCCAGTCATTGGGAAACCGTTTCGCTTCCTCGGCTTATGCGATCTGGTTTCCGGGAAATAATTATGCCACACCATTCAATACCTGGTGGAAGCACGAGCAATTCGATTGTTCTTCGCTCCTGGCGAATGCAGCGCAGTGCAAGATCCGTTTCAAATTGCAGGATGTGAACCTGAACGGGAATAATCACAATTATGGATGGATGCTCGATAACCTGGTCGTGACACAATCTCCTTCTGAACTCACGCCGCCGGTCATTACACCACTCAACCCGGTCTTTGCAGGCAACGTTTACAATCTCGGACCTTACACCGTTAACGACAGTATCACCGACGCAAGCGGAATTGATTCGGCACGATTATTCTGGACGCTGAACAATGGTCCGCAACAAAGCATGTCGATGTCTAACGTTTCCGGAAATCACTGGCAGGGATTGATCCCGGCTGCAAGTGATTCGGATACGATCTGCTATCATGTGCAGGCGTGGGACGCTTCTCCTGCAGCGAATACAGCAGTGTGGCCGAACTCTGGATGCACGCAATTTGTCGTCCATGCGGGAATCACTTTCCCGTTTGTCGACAACTTCGATGGCCCGACATTATTCTACGACACGAACCTCACCACGATGTCGACTTCCATCTGGCAATTGGGAACACCGAATTTCGGAGCGACCAACAGCGCGCACACTGCACCGAACGCGTGGGACGTGGATCTTAACACAGGTTATAACAACAACACGAATTGCGCACTCGTTTCACCGGTGTTCGATTTCAGTTCGACCGTAAATGCGAAAATGAGTTTCTGGCAGAACCGGAACTGCGAAGGTTATTGGGATGGAACACGCGTGGAATACACACTCGATGGTGGCGTCACCTGGAACGTTCTCGGAACAGTTGGCGATCCGCTCGCTACAAACTGGTATACCAATACCGCACTTGCTTCTTCCAATTTGCCGGGATGGGACGGAAACAGTAACGGATGGCTCAAGTCGGAGTATAAATTAAGCGCGTTCAATAATAATGCGAACCCGGTTCAATTCCGTTTTGTTTTCACTTCGGATGCATCTGTTACGTACGACGGATTTTCCATTGACGATTTTCAGATCATTCCCGCTTTCCCGCAGGATGCCGCGACGGATATGGTGATCGCTCCTGATATGAGCAGTTGCCTTCCTGTCGGAACATACCCGATCTCTGTTCAGATCTCGAATCCCGGTTCAGACACGATCGTCGGACCAATGGATATCACGTATGTGCTCGATAACGGAACTCCGGTAACGGAACAGTACCTCGGAACATTGCTTCCTTCACAGGTCGACACGTTCACTTTTGCAACGCAACTCACAAGCAGCGCTGGCGTTCACACACTCCAGATCTATACTGCGCTTACAGGAGATGGCTGGCTGGCGAATGATACGATCACCGCAACTTACACAACCGCACCTGGTGTGAATGTTCCTTATGTGAACAATTTTGAAAATGGCCCGATCAGCCTGAACGATTTCTGCACGACGAACACTTCACAGGGACGTGTGCAGATGGTTGCAGGCGCGGGAAACAACAGTGCTACCGGGCTCGCATTCGACGCGACAAGTTCGCTCGGATGGGATTTCGGAACAGATACAATTCCAACATCGCCAATGTACATCTGGAATCCTGCCAACTGCGATCAGAATGAAGCGAACGCAAGATTGATCGTGAACACTGCAGGATACAATAGCCTCGTACTCGAATTCGATGCGGAACTTCTGTACCAGTGGGCGAATGAATACACCAACTTCCGTGTGAAGGTGAATGGCCAGATGATCACGCCGCACATGATGCCGGCGAACGCGACCACGCCATACACGACGTATCGCTACATGCTCAGTTCATTCCTGCCGGCTCCGTTCCTCATCATCGATTTTGAATCGAAGGTCACGTATGATATTGCTTCATACAACACCGGAATTTATCTCGACAACGTACACATCTACAAACCGGACAGTCTCGATGTTGGTGTAACGCAGATCACCCAGCCAACACCGATCTCTATCGCTGCTTCTGCGAATACTGTTGCGGTCAAGATCAGGAATTTCGGAATCTCGACGATCACTTCTATTCCTGTCGGATACCAGGTTGGTGTAAGTGCACCGGTGATCGAAACATGGACAGGATCACTCGCACCTAACGCTACGACCACTTACACATTCACCACAACTTACAGTTCTCCAGCGGGCGCATACAACCTGTGTACGTGGACGCAACTCGTTGGTGACACGGATACGTGGAATGATTCATTATGCGGATCGTATTTCGGAATGCCGATGTACAATGCGCCGTGGTCTGATAATTTTGATGGTCCACAACATTTCGCGGCAGTAACAACTTACACACCATCGTGGGAATTGGGAAATCCACAGGCGCCTGATATTGCCGGAACACATAGTGGACCTAACGCGTGGGAAATAAATCTGAACGGGCCTTATGCGTTCAACAGTCATGAATATCTGTATTCGCCATTCTTCAATTTCCAGAATACAACGAACTGCGAATTGAGGTTCTGGCAGTGGTACAGTTGCGATACATATTACGATGGAGGCCGTGTAGAATATTCCACCGACGGAGGAAACACCTGGCTTACACTCGGAATTTACATGGATCCGAATGGAACCGCATGGTACAACCAGAGCTGGTTGTCTTCAGCGAATGGTCAACCGGGATGGAGCGGAAATGGCGGCGGATATTTCCAGTCGAAATACAATCTTTCCATGTTCGACAATTACCCGAACCCGGTTCAATTCCGTTTTGTGTTCACTTCCGATCAATATAATTATGGATTGGATGATGGTTGGGCGATCGATGATTTCGAATTGTATGTTCCTGTTGATGCCGGTACGAACACGATCACATTCGGAAATGCTTCACCGCTTCCGATGCCGGGCAACGATAACGTGAAGGTGAACATCAAGAACGCCGGATTGCTTCCATTGAATTATGTGAAAGCGACATTGAAGATCGACAACACGATCGTTGTGACGGATTCAATTCCTTACGGCGTTCCGCTTGCTCCGGGTGCATCTGCGAATCACACGTTCTCACTGCCTTGGACAGGAGCAACACCAGGATTGCACACCGTGAAAACATGGACTTCAGTTCCTGACGGATTAATGGACACCAACACTTCGAATGATACAACAGCCTGGACCGTTTCTGTGATGGACACGTTCGCGACCTATCCGTGGTGCAACACATTCGAAACCGGAAATGGAATTCCACCGCTCACGACAATGAACGCGACACGATTCGTGAACGCGCACAACGACTGGGCGCAGGGAACCCCGGCGAAGAACATCATGACATCGGCGCACGGCGGAAGTTCCTGCTGGATCACCAATCTCAATCTGAATTACCTGCGTAACGACAGCGCCGGATTATTCCTGCCGGTATTCACGGTGGATACGATCCATTGTTATCATCTCGAATTCTATTATCGTTCACTCACCGAAGCGAACCATGACGGAATGCAGGTGGAATATTCCTTCGATCTTGGAAACACCTGGCAGCGTTTGGGAATGATGGGCGATCTCAACTGGTACACATCTCAGAATTGTCCGGGACTTGGAGCGGGTTACGAGCCAAGCATGCAGGGAACTTCCAATGGTTGGATCCTCGCGCAGCATGATATTCGTTTCTCACAAGCGGGACAATTGATCTTCCGTCTGCGTTTCGGTTCGGATAACGGACTCGAGTCAGAAGGAATTGCGGTGGATGATATCTGCTTCTCACAGAATCCTCCTTGCGTACTTTCAGTAGAAGATCATCAGCTCGGCGACGGACTCGCGATGGATAATTATCCGAATCCGGCCGGAACAACTTCGCATGTTGTTTACAATCTTCCTGACAACGGAAAAGTGCAGATCGCGCTTTACGATGTAGTAGGGCAGAGGATCCAGGCGATGGAAGCGGAGCAATTCAAAGGAGAGAATACATGGACTGTTGATGTAAGTAATCTCACCGACGGTGTTTACTTCTACGAACTCACTTTTGGAACGCAGAAAATTGTTCAGAAGGTGGTGATCAGTCACTAAGAGAACTGATCATACATACAAGAGATCAAAAAGCGGCGCTTCATCCCCTTATGCCGGGTGAAGCGCCGCTTGCATTAATAAAAGTTGAAACATGAAAAAACAATTACTTTTTTCTGCAATTATTTTTCTTTTCTCTTTTCAATTATTTTCCCAATATAATTGGTACGCATTACCGAACGCACCTAAAGGTTGGCGATTGGATGACTGTTATTTTTTAAACCCTGACACAGGTTGGGTAATTAATCCTCGGTACAATTATCTTACTCCTAATACATTTGGACAAATCTGGAGAACGAACGATGGAGGCAATACTTGGCAATTACAAAAGGATAGTTCAGAAACTTTTTTTCGTTCCATCGGTTTTGCGGATGCGCAACATGGATGGGTTGGAAATCTTGGTATGGTTCCTTATACCAGTGATACACTTCCTTTTTACCAGACAATTGATGGTGGATTTACATGGAACCCTGTGAATTTGATGAATCCAAGACCTAAAGGAATTTGTGGAATTTCTGTTGTTACAGATTCAATTATTTACGCATACGGGAGATATTCGGGGCCTGCAGTTTTGATAAAAACTAGTGACAAAGGGAATACCTGGACGTCTCAAGACATGAGCGCGTATGCAAGCGGATTGATCGACGGATTTTTTTTCAATAAGGATACTGGATTTGTAAGCGGAAGCAGTCCAACGAAAAATGCTACGATACTTTCCACTTATGATGGTGGTGCAACCTGGCAAGTCCGGTATTTGTCGACAAGAAATGATACGGATGGCGTTTGGAAATTTTCTTTCCCTTCGAGAGATACCGGTTATGCAAGTGTTGAAAATTGGGCGTATCAAACTTCGAATAGATATTTTTTGAAAACAGTTGATGGTGGTTTGACGTGGGCAGAATTACCATTTATTCCAAATTATGATTTGCAGGGAATCGGGTTCATCAACGATAGCGTAGGTTGGATCGGTGGGGATAATTATTATCGGACTTTTAAAACAATGGATGGTGGAATGACGTGGAATCCTGATTTCGGATTTGGAGTTGCCACACCTCCTTATCTTATTAGTACAGGTTATGTGATGAATCGTTTTCGTCGATTTGGTGATACATTGCTGTATGCAAGCGGGAATACTGTTTACAAAATGCAGGTTGGTGTGAATCTTGGATCAGATGAATTGCAAAGCGAAAGTTCCTCCATTGACAATTTTCCAAATCCATTTTTCAGGGAAACAACAGTTACTTATCGATTTTCCGACGCTGAAAGAAACGTATTGCTTGATGTTTACACGACAACAGGTGAAAAAATAATTTCAAAAAATCTTGGTTCGCAGAATGCGGGAGAGCATCAATATGTTTTTGAGGCCGATCTTGCCGCCGGAATTTATTATTGCACCATTACGACAGAAAAAACAGAACTGACAAAGAAGATCGTTGTCGTGAAATAATTTTAGAATAAGGTCAAATGAAAAACATTTTGAAAGTTCTAATCACTTTTTATCTATTGGGCGTTTCTATCGCCCATGCACAAGCCTGGTCAGCATTGGGAACCGGAACCAATGGCGATGTTTATGCCGCAGTGGAATACAACGGCGAACTTTATATCGGGGGAGCATTCACAACAGCCGGTGGAATTTCCGCAAAGCACATTGCAAAATGGAATGGATCGACTTGGGATTCTTTGGGAAGTGGCGTCGACAATCAGGTATGGTCGTTATGTGTTTACAATGGAGAATTATATGTTGGCGGATATTTTAATTATGCAGGAGGGAATTATTCTCCGCGTATTGCGCGTTGGAATGGATCAACGTGGTCAAATGCCGGTTCCGGTATGTCGCTCAGTTCCGTTTATGCAATGACAGTTTATAATGGAAAACTCATTGCGGGTGGAAGATTTTTTGCAGCAGATGGAGTTCCTGCAAATAATATTGCGCAATGGAATGGTACAAATTGGGATTCGCTGGGCAGTGGAACTTCTTCTGTGGTTGAGGCACTCGCGGTTTATAATGGAAAACTTTATGCCGGTGGACAATTTACAACTGCTGGTGGTTTCCCTACTGGTTTTCTTGCAAGCTGGAATGACACAGCTTGGTCTTCCTGCGGTCCTCCTCCCGTGACACCTGTTGCATCCGAAGGCGTTTACGCATTGAACGTTTATCAATCTGATCTTTATGCCGGTGGTTATTTTGACACAATATGCGGAACGCAAATCTTTAATCTCGGAAAATGGAATGGAACAAATTGGGCTTCATTGAATGTAGGTGCAGGTGATTACGTTTATGCGCTACTTTCCACTTCAGCATTGCTCTATGTTGGCTCTTACGCAACTGTTCCGGAAAATCATATTGGCGCATGGGATGGAACGAGTTGGTCGCCTTTGAATACTGGTGTGAATGGTCTTGTGGCATGTCTTGCATTTTATAATGGAGATCTCATTGCGGGTGGGCAATTCAATCATGCAGGAACCCTCTCCGCCAAACGTGTTGCAGAATGGTCAATTGCGGCAAGTGTCGATGAAATTACCAACGAAAATGAACTGGCCATGCAGGATTTCCCGAATCCTGCAGGAACAACATCAAACGTTGTTTACAATCTTCCTGACAACGGAAAAGTAACGATCGCGCTTTACGATGTAGTAGGGCAGAGGATCCAGGCGATGGAAGCGGAGCAATTCAAAGGAGAGAATACATGGACGGTGGATGTAAGCAATCTTACTGATGGCGTTTACTTCTACGAGTTGACTTTCGGAACGCAGAAAATTGTTCAGAAGGTGGTGATCAGTCACTAAGAGCCAAGAAACAAGAGCAAAGAAAAAGGACGGTCATCGTTAAAACGGTGGCCGTTTTTTTTGTTCCTGTGGCGAGAAAAAAGTTCCCGATTTGGGAACTTTTTCTGAATTACTCCGTATATTTGTACAAACAGAAGCTCGGTGAGAGTAATAGCCAAGAAAACGCTGAGAGAATTCTGGAAGAAGCACAGGGATTGTGAACAACAATTGAAATCGTGGTATGACGAAGCGTCGGAAGCGATTTGGTTAACTCCCAAAGACATTAAGGTGAATTATCCGACCGCGAGTTTTTTGACGGATAACAGAGTTGTCTTCAACATTAAAGGAAATACTTACTGATTGATCGTGAAGATCAATTACAAATACAGAATGGTTTGGATAAGATTCGTTGGAACACATGCAGCTTACGACAGAATTGATGCAAACAAAATATAAATGAATGAGCTATGAATATCAAACCGATCAAAACGGAAAAGGATTATCAGAAAGCGATGAAGCGTTTGGAAGTTATTTTCGATGCACGTCCCGGAACTAAAGAAGGCGATGAGCTTGATATTTTAGGTTTACTCATCG
>DATJEX010000306.1:0-11919 GCA_035496135.1 Bacteroidia bacterium | reverse complement strand
TTTCGCTTGCGGATTCTTCTTTAATGCGTTTTCAAATTGCGGATGTGCTTTGATCGAACGGTCTTCGGGGTCGAATGCGATCTCCACTTTGATTTTTTCACCAATGCGCTTCGGTGAATTCTTCAGCATGGTTGTATTGATGTACAAACGCCATTCGCCGCGGAACTTCACCAGCGTTTGTTTGTACGGATGTGCATTCACTTTTCCTTTCACACGGATGAATCCTTTCTCTTTGCCGGCATCTTTGAAAATAGAACGCAGAATTTTTTCCGGGACAAAAACAAATGGATTGACGCCGATAATAAGAAGTTCAGCGGAGAATTTGTGAATCCGAGATACCATTCCATTAGAATTATTCAAACAATTTCCAGAACAATTCCCTTGACTGCCTACCGCCTACTGCTTACTTCTTTTTTCCGCCTTTGACATTCTTCTGCGCTTCCTGCAATTGTTTCTGACGATCGCGTTGCGCTTTTTCGAGTCTCTGCATGAACCCGGATTGTTTTACCGGTTTCTTCTTGTTCTCTTCGATCTTGGCGTGAATGGCTTTCTCATCCACGAATCTGCGCATGAGTGCCATCTGTGTGAACGTAATGATGTTGCTCACGAAGTAGTAATAAGAGAGCGCTGCGGAATAACTGTTCAGGAACGAGAGGAAGAAAAGTGGCATGATGTAGATGAGCCATTTCATTCCCGGCAACTGCGGCCCTGTCGGTGAAAGCAATTGCTGGTTCATCCACGTGTAAAGCAAAGTGGAAACGGTCATCAGCAATGCGAAGAGACTCATGTGATCGCCGTAACCCGGAATGCTGAAACCGAAATTCCAAACCGAATCGTACGTCGAAAGGTCATGCGCCCAGAGGAAATGCTGCTGACGTAATTCGTAAGCAGCGGGGAAAAGGCGGATGAGGGAGAAGAGGATCGGGATCTGCAGCAACAGCGGGATACAACCGGCAGCAGGATTCACCCCGGCTTTTTTGTAAAGCGCCATCGTCGCTTGCTGTTTCTTAAGCGCATCATCTTTGAATTTCGCCGTGATCTCTTCGATCTCCGGTTTCAGTACGCGCATTTTTGCCGACGACAGGTATGATTTGTAAGCGATAGGGAAGAGGATGATCTTCACAATGATCGTGAGCAGGAGGATCGCGATGCCGTAATTCGCCACGCTTCCGCCGAGCCAGTTGAACAATGGCAGAAATACGTAACGATTCAGTCCACCGAATAATGACCAGCCGAGATAAACCTCACGCTCGAGATTCAGGTTGTATGATTTGAGGTCGGAATATTTATTATTCCCGAAATAGAATTTCATCGCGAAGGCGTCGGTTCCGCTTTTGTTGAAAGGAACGGGAACTGTTGTGCTCATCGCCTTCACGTGGAACGGATCGGAAGGAACAGCGACCGAAGCATCACCACCATTTGCGAATTTGGTATTGGCGATGAGGATAGATGAAAAATATTGCTGCTTGAACGAAACCCATTTGAGTTCGCCGGTGATCGACTTCTTGTCGTCTTTGATCTCATTCAGATTCTCCGGGGTTTCTTCTCCGTCGAAATTATAGAACACGGTCGCCACTCTTCTTTCATTCGCAAGATTCTTTTCCTGCGTTGGAGTTTTCATCGCCCACGAAAGATCGATCGATGACTGATCATCTGCGAAGATGTGATTACATCCCACGAAATTGATTTTGCAATCGAGCATGTTCGAATTGCCGGCAAGTGAATACACGTATTCGACATAATTCGTTGAAGTGTCGGAATACAAACGCATCGTTACGCTCTTCGATTCTTTTCCCGAAACTGAGAATGAACTTCCGATGGGTTTGAAGTAAAGTGAATCGGTGCTGAAGCGGATGCGTTTCGGATCGAAGAACGAAAGACCGAAATGCGTGGAGTCGCTGGTGAACAGCATCAATGGTTTTCCGTCCCACGTTTTGATGCCTTTCAATTCGACAGCGATGATCTTTCCGCCATGCGTGGAAATGCTGGCTTTGATCTTTTCATTTTCGATCGTGAGAATGGAATCCTTACCGGTGTGTGCATTCACGAACGCTCCGTATTTGAGCAGGTCGTGATGTGTTTTGATGGAATCGAAATTGAGCGAAGTGTCTTTCGCCACAACCAGTTTCAGGCTGTCATCGAGTTTTTTCTTATACGCGATCGCTTGTGCGTGATTGGTGGAATCAATGACCGCCATGGAATCATTGTAGCGTTTCTGCGCGGCCGCTTCTTTTTCCTTGCTGCCCGAATTCCATTGCATCCAGATCACGAGCAATCCGGTGATGATCACAAAGCCTATGAGGGTTCTCCTGTCCATTATGATTTTCGATATTTCAAAGGGAGGGCAAAGATACTAAATCGGTGGTCGGTTTGCCGTTGCCCGTTATTGTAAAAGACATGAAAAAAGCCCCTACTTACGCAGGGGCTTTTTCAATGGAAACCTGTTTCGTACGCTTACCAGATCAAAACTCTGTCTTCCGGCTTGCGGTACATTTTGTCGCCTTCTTTCACACCGAACGCATCATAGAATTCGCTAAGGTTGGAAAGTGGTCCGAGTACGCGGAATTTCGCTGGAGAATGCGGATTGGTTTTCACCTGGTTGATGAGCGCCTGTGTGCGCTGGGAATTTCTCCAGCCCTGCGCCCATGAAATGAAGAAACGCTGTTCACCAGTGAATCCGTTGATCTTTTCCGGCGCCGGTTTTCCTTCGAGCGATTTCTTGTAAGCATAATAAGCGATCGTGAGTCCACCGAGATCGGCGATGTTCTCTCCGAGTGTAAGATCGCCCTGCACGTGAAGATTCATGCTGTCTACTGCCACGAACTGATCGAATTGCTTAGCCAGCGCGCTGGTCTTCTCTTTGAAGTTCGCTTTATCACTTTCGCTCCACCAGTTCTTCATGTTTCCTTCCGAGTCGAACATCGAACCCTGGTCATCGAATCCGTGTGTGAGCTCGTGGCCGATGATCGCGCCCATTGCTCCGTAATTCACCGCGTCGTCAGCAGTCGTGTCAAAGAATGGTGGCTGCATGATAGCTGCAGGGAAAACGATCTCGTTGTTGGACGGATTGTAATACGCGTTGATCGTCGCCGGAGTCATGCCCCATTCCATCCGGTCAACCGGTTTTGCAAGTTTGCCAAGATTGTAACTCATATCGAATTTGTTCGACGCGAGATAATTTTTCAGGTACGATTCTTTCGTTACATCAAGTCCTGAATAATCTCTCCATTTGTCAGGGAAACCGAGCTTGCGCAGGATGTGATCGAGTTTCGCCTGTGCAGCGATCTTCGTGGAATCACCCATCCATGTTCTGGATTTGATACGTTCCGTATAAGCAGCGATGAGGTTCGATACCATTTCATTCACGCGGTCTTTCGCAGCCTGTGAGAAATGTTTCGCCACATAAAGTTGTCCGAGTGCCTCACCGAGTGCGCCTTCCGTTACCGCGAGAACTTTTTTCCAGCGTGGCTGATCCTGTGGTGCACCGGAGAGTGTTTTTCCGAAGAAAGAGAAATTCTCATCGCAAACTGCTTTGTGCATTTTCGGTGCGCAGGCATGAACGAGATTGAAACGGAGATATGCTTTCCATTCGTCAATCGAAACTGCTTTGAGCATCTTGTTGAACTGCCACATGAAATGCGGTTGTGCAACGATCACTTCATTCACATTCTGTGCGCCGATCGTGCTGAAATAGCTGCTCCAGTTGAAATCAGGAGTGAGTTTCTGCAGATCAGCCACACTCATCTTGTTGTATTGTTTTTCCTGGTCACGCAATTCGATAGCGCCCATGGAAGAATCGGCGAACATTCTTTCGATCTTCAATGTCGCGTCGGCATTCTTTCCTGCGGATGCTTCATCATCACCCATTAATTTGAACATGTTGACGAGATGCGTGTGATAAGCATCCACGAGTCCTTTGAAATCAGGATTGAAGTAGTAATCTTTTTCAGGAAGCGAAGTGCCCGACTGGAAAAGATAGAAGGCATTCACCTTGCTGTCTTTCATATCGGCCATTACGGTTGAACCGAATCCTGCGAACATCTGCATGGTGTGCATTGTTCCGATCATCGCGCTTACATCAGCCGGTGTTTTGATGGCGTTGATCTGGTCGAGATAAGACTGGATCGGTGAGAATTTCGCCGCTTCTACAGCATTCGAATCCATTCCGGCCGAATAGAAATCGCCGATCTTCTGTGCATTCGATCCCTGCGTGTTGCTCGACTTCGCAGCATCTTCACAGATCTCGCGAAGGTCTTTCCGGCTTTTTTCAGAAAGCACGTTGAAGTTTCCCCACGCTGTTTCGGAAGAAGGGATCGGATTCTTTTTGATCCAGTTTCCGTTCACATATTCATAGAAATCATCCTGCGGACGAACAGACATATCGAAATTGGTCGTGTCGATACAGTTGTTGGCGACAGAGGTCGGGGTTTCGGAATTGTTGCATGCGATAATGAGCGTTGCAGCTGAGAGCAGTGCGATTCCGGTTTTGAAGAGTGGTTTCATCTTGGTTTTCAGTAATTTGAGGTTGTGAAATTAGGAAAAATAGCCATGCTTGCAACCCGACTGTTTCAGCGGATGGAATTCGGTTTGAGTGGTGATTTGGAGGGAATGAAAAAGGAACAGGTGAGTGAATTGCGGCTTTCTTACATTTGATCATGAAGGTTTTCCCGGTTCTCGTTTTTTGCTTCATGATAAGTTCCTGCGGACAGGAAACCACACGCGATGAGAAACCGGATACCATGATGGATACGCTGAAAGCGAGGATCGATACGGCATGGAAAGCAGATACGATAGTAAAGAATGATTCGGTCATTCCGGTGAACGTGGGAACACTCGAAAAAGAGTTGCTCAATTCAGGATTGGTGGATGTACAGCGTATCGATTCAACAATACGGGTTGAACTTCGTTATTCCGGAACCAATAATTTTCTTGGAATGGATGTGTATGGCGATCTCGACCGTTGCTATCTGCAGCCTGATGTCGCCGGAAAACTCGCGATGGCACAGAAGAAACTCCGCGAAAAACATCCGGGCTATTCGCTGCTGATCTACGATGGTGTGCGTCCGCTTCACATTCAGCAGATCATGTGGGATACGATCGATGTTCCGGTGACTGAACGGACAAAATATCTTTCCAATCCCGATCCGGCGAAAGGATCGCTTCACAATTACGGAGCCGCTGTCGATCTGACGATCTGCGATGCGGATGGAAAACCGCTCGACATGGGAACTGATTTTGATTTTTTCGGAGAGCTTGCGTATCCGACGAAAGAAAAGGAATTGCTCGATGCGGGAAAACTCAACACACAACAGATCGCGAACAGAAAATTATTGAGGAGTGTGATGTATGCTGCCGGATTTTTCGGAATTCAAACGGAGTGGTGGCATTTCAATTCGGTGACGCGTGATTCCGCTTCGAAGATCTACCGGATCGTGAATTGATCAGAACAGGTTGTAACGCTGATGCTGGAAGAGGCCGAAGTTCTTGTAACCACCGTGTTTGTCACCGAAATTGTAACGATAGCCGAGCATGATCTCGTGGCTTCCGTCGTGGCCTTTGCGTAATTTATTTATCCCGAGATCATAGGAATACATCACCTGGAAATTGTCGAGGAACGTGCAACCGACCTGAACTTCGATCGCATCCTTCAGTCTCCACGCCGTTCCCACGATAAGATGTTCGCGGTAATGAACACGGAGATTGTAATCAATGGTCATTGGTAAACCGGAAACATAAGTGACCATCAGGTTATTCTCCCACACGTAATCCGGGTTCGCGTTGAAATTATATCCGCAGGTGAAATAATAATGCGGCTGGATGAAAACTTTTCCGCTGGAGGAATCCGTCTCGAAGAATTCCATGTGATTGTTGATGATCGTCATGCACGCGAGTCCGAAATGAAACCGGTCGTTGTAGAGCATCACACCAACATTCGTGTTCCTCGCTTTTGCAAAATCATCCACCGCGGTAAGCACTGCCGGATCGGCCGTCCAGTGCGTGGTCATTTGTGAAGCATCCACAAAATATTTCAGAAAGTCGACACTGAAGCCAGCGCAGAATTCCACGTCAGGAAAATGAAGATGATAAGCGGCACTCAGATCATATTCCGATCGCGTTGTAGGGCCTGTCACATCTTTGGAAAATATTCCACCGACACCGATCCTTCCTTTCCACAGGCGGCTATTGACCGCGGCAACCTGCGTTACCGGTGCGCTTTCAAATCCTGTCCATTGTTTCCTGTAGGCGAGACGCGCGTCAATGTTGCCGCGTGTTCCCGTGTAAGCGGGATTGTAATGGAACAACAGCGAGGGATAACCGCTCATATTGAACCATTGTTGCGCCGACAATTCCTGTTGCGCGGCGAAAACTACCGAGATGATCAGAAAAAGTTTTCGCATCACCGGATAATAGTTACTGAGCGGTAAATTTTTGGAGTTCCGTCTCCTGGATCGAGCACGAAATAATACGTTGCTTCGGGAAGTTTATCACCGTAATTGGTGCCGTCCCAATCATTCTGATAGCCGGTCTTCGCGTAAACCTGTTGTCCGGTCCGGGTGAAAACTTCGAGACGATTGTTGGGATACTTGTAAATATTCCCGATGTAGAAATAGTCGTTCGTACCATCGTTGTTCGGCGAGAACGTATTATAGAAATACAAACTGTCTTCCGGAATGACCGTGATGTGCACCGTATCGGAATTGTAACAATGATTCGCATCCTGGGCAACAAGCACATAATCTGTTGAGGAGAGTGGTTCAACTGTAACAGGATTTCCGGTTGGATTCGAGATCGTGTTATCTCCGAACCAGCCGTAATTCACACCACCCGTCGCGCTGAGATTCGCAACTTGTCCTTCGTGAATGGTCTGATCGCAGCAGGCGTCAACGATGGGGAGTGGATTTACAGTGACGGTAACCGTGAATGTTTTGGTATTGCAAGGTGGACAGGTGATCGAAACGTCGTACGTGATCGTGACCGTTGTACTGCACGTTGGACGAGGCGCATTCGCATTATCGAGATAGAGATTCGGAACCCAGGTATAGGTTGTTCCGCCGGAACTGCTGTTGAATTGCCCTCCAAGGAGAAATGGTGGCGAATCAACACAAATGCTCGTATCGTTTCCTGCGTTGTAATTCCAGATCGGGTAAAGATCAACGAAAACCGAATCGGTTGCGGTAGCACCAACTGCATCAGTCACGGTTACCCAATACCAGGTTGGAGAATTCGGATTAGCGATCGGATTCGAAACGGTTGTGCTTGAAAGATTCGTCGCCGGAGTCCATTGATAAGTATAGGGTGCTGTTCCTCCCGTCGCAGTTGGACCTCCACCGATGGTGAGTGTTGTCCCCGGACAAATTGTTCCGCCATTACCCGCATTCGCAACCAGGGCCTGGGCAGATACATGATGGATCGCTAATAAAGTTGCTATCGCAACGACGATTTTTTGCGCCACTGTCTTTGATAGAATTAACGGGGGTGTTACAAAGATAATAGTTGCGTTCCACAATACGAAGTGGAATCTTACGCCATTAGACGTAATAAACCGCTGATTTATTGCGCTTAACCTCGTTCATTTCCTGTCAATTCCCAGACAAAAAAAAGGCCCGCAGGATATGCGGGCCTCTCTCTATAAAGAATCATCTTTTGGTTTCAGTCAGTCTTCACGCATGTCCACGGTGGACTTTACCGTGTGCTTGGTCGCGTCGAATTGAAATGTTGCATCGGTCACAGCGAGATTGGCGGTGAAAGTCGTGATCGAGTAGGTGGTGGTTGAGCCATCTTTATTCACCATTTCCACTTTCGTGATCTGCTTTTTTGATTTATCGATCGTGAGGTGAACGATGGAATAATTCTTCTTGTCCGGTTTCTCAGGATACAGATCGATGTGCTGGTAAACTTTTCCGCCAACAGTGTCCGTCTTGATGAATTTGTATTTGAATCCTTTTTCGTGCAGCGTGAAAAGGTCGTTCGGAGAGATCGCGTCACCCTTTGCAGCTCCGGGAAGCGGGGCGTCATCAATCGTGAGTTCGCCTGTCTTTTCAACGAATACCCAGGTCGTTTTTCCGTCGTTGTAATATTCGTCTTTGTAAACAACGGTTTTCACCGTGTTCTCAAGTACGATCTTGTATTTACCGCCCGACATCACGACGTTTCCATTTCTTACATCCGATGTTCCATCTGCATGTTTGGTGGTAACGGTGAATGTTGCGGTGATGCTGGTATACGCTTTGGCTGTTTTGCTGACATCGTCCAGGATGGTTTTCGCCTTCGGATCGTAATTCACATCGGTTTGGGCGTGGAGAGCATTCACGGAGATCATGAAGATCGCCGGGAGGATCAAGGCAGATTTTTGTAAAAGATTCATTTTATTGCGTGTTTAATGGGGGTAAACCAAAAAGTATTCCAAAGTTAGAAATACCGGCCCTAACGGGAAATAAAATGATGGTGAATGGTTGTTAATTATCAACCGGATCAAGCCACTTCGTCGTTCTTTCCTTCCATTTGTGAAAGTTTCTCATCCAGCGCCATCATATCTTTCACCAGCACTTCGCGCGCCTTACTTCCTTCAAATGGTCCGATTATTCCCGCCGATTCAAGCTGATCGACGATCCTTCCTGCACGATTATAACCCAATTTCAATTTACGCTGTAACAACGAAGCGGATCCCTGTTGGTGCATGACCACGATCTTCGCCGCTTCACCAAACAATGCATCACGGTCACCTTCGTTCATGTCCGTTTTACTTTCCGCAGAATCATCCACATATTCCGGAAGAAGGAATGCGCTCGGATAACCACGCTGGTCGCCGATGAAACGTGTGATCTTTTCCACTTCAGGTGTATCCACGAACGCGCACTGCAATCGGATCAGATCATTTCCGGTGGAGTAAAGCATATCTCCTTTACCGATCAGCTGTTCCGCTCCGCCTGAATCAAGAATGGTGCGTGAATCGATCTTCGATGTCACACGGAACGCGATGCGTGATGGAAAATTCGCTTTGATGGTTCCGGTGATGATGTTCACCGACGGACGTTGCGTGGCGATGATCAAATGAATTCCGATCGCGCGCGCGAGTTGGGCGAGACGGGCTATTGGCGCTTCTACTTCCTTACCCGCTGTCATGATGAGATCGGCGAACTCGTCCACAACGAGCACGATGTAAGGAAGGAATTTGTGGCCGTTCGCGGGATTCAGTTTACGCTGGATGAATTTCGCGTTGTATTCTTTGATGTTACGTACCTGCGCTTCTTTCAGCAGATCGTAACGCGTATCCATTTCGATGCAAAGTGAATTGAGCGTGTGCACCACTTTCTTCGTATCGGTGATGATCGCTTCCGCTGAATCCGGAAGTTTCGCCAGGAAATGCCGTTCGATCCTGTTGAATAGAGTCAACTCCACTTTCTTCGGATCAACGAGAACGAATTTTATCTGCGCAGGATGTTTTTTATAAAGCAGTGAAACAAGTATTGCATTCAGCCCGACAGATTTTCCCTGGCCCGTCGCACCGGCCATCAGCAAGTGTGGCATCTTCGCCAGGTCGGTGATGAAAATTTCATTCGAAATGGTTTTACCAAGCGCGACCGGAAGATCCATCCCGGTGTTCTGAAATCTTTCGGAAGCCATCAGCGCACGCATCGGAACCATTTCCGGATTCATGTTCGGCACTTCAATGCCGATCGTTCCTTTTCCGGGAATAGGGGCGATGATACGAATGCCAAGAGCAGATAAACTCAACGCGATATCATCTTCCAGGTTCTTGATCTTGGAAATGCGAACGCCCGCAGCCGGAATGATCTCGTAAAGTGTCACCGTCGGCCCGATCGTCGCTTTGATCTTGTCGATCGCGATGCCGTAATTGCCGAGTGTTTCAACGATGCGGTTCTTGTTCAGCGTTAACTCTTCTGTATTTACGTTGGGTTCTTTTCCTCCGCCATAATTTTCCAGCAGATCGATAGGAGGGAACTGGTAACCGGAAAGATCAAGTGTCGGATCGTATTCCCCGAATTCACGCACCAGGTCTTCCGCCTTCGCTTCAATTTCATCAGCACTCAATTCGCCATCCTGTTCTTTTTTCTCCACGGTGAATTGAATATCTCCGCCATCCGAAAGATCGGTCGTGACTGTTGGTTTTGGATCAAGTGTCAATTCCACCGCACCGTTTTCTTCCTCTTCTTCTTTTTCAACTTCAGTCTTTCTTTCCTCAAGGGGTTTCATGGTGTCGAGATCCAAAGGAATGACGCGCTGTTCTTCTTTTACTTCCTCGATGAATTTATTCTTCACTTCATTCTTCGGTTGTTCTTCTGGAGCTTCTTCTTCAATAACCGGCGCTGCCTTCAGGAACGCGAAGGAAAAATTGAAATTGATGATGAGGAAAACAAGCAGTGAGAAGAGTAAAAGCAATCCTGTTCCGATCGGCCCGACCAATCCGTTCAACCACCTGCTGCTTTCATATCCGAATACGCCACCGAGATAGAAAAGAGAATCGCGGAAGATGAATCCGAGTGTGATGGAACCGAACACGAGTGTGAATAATCCGTACTTGATCGTTTTACCAGGCGGCAGCAATTCAATATTCGCCATCAGTTTCAATCCGAGTACAGCTCCGGCGAGCGGGAAGAAGAAGGAAGTTGCGCCGAACCAGTTGTGAATGAAAATGTGTGAAGTGAGCGCGCCGAATTTTCCGAGAATATTCTGGATAGGCGCTTCACCGGACAACAGTGTGCTGAGCGGGCCCATCACTTTGTCCTGGTCGGCATGCCAGCTGAAGAAATAGGAAACGAAAGCGATGGCGAGATACGGTGCAAAAATGAACACGAGGAAAGCGCCGGTAATGCGATGCAGTTTTTCGTCGGTCCGGATCCGGTTGATGAATCGCGAAAATGGATTTCCTTTTTTATTCCTGCGTGGTGAACTTTCCGTTTTCTTTTTCTCCTCCCGATTTTTATCGGGATCTTTCTCCTTCGGAGCGTTCTTCACTTCATTCACGACCTTGCGCTGAGCCTTTTTCTCTTTCACCACGGGTTCTTCATCCTCTTCAATATCGAGATCAGCATCTTCCGCAGCGGGACGCACTTTCTTCAACAGAGATTTTTCCCTGAATTCATTCCGTACTGGAGGTTTGTTCTCCGGATCTTTCTCGGCCATTTAATACAACGCTTCTTAAACGGATAAAATTATCCCAGGAAAGAGGAAGGCTAAGAAGAGAAGAGGAAATGTTATGAACTTTTGCCTGTTTACAGCAGCTTAATTGTAGAACCCGGAGAACATTTTCTCGAGTTCGCTGTTCGGCACTTTCACGTAATCGGTTGGAATGGCGAAATTGCTCTTGTCAATCTGGGCGTCGGAAACGCAGGTGGCGGTGAAATGAAGTTCGAGGCCGTATTTCTTGAGGCGATAATCCATCAACACGCCGTCGATCTTGTAATAAGCGTTGGCCCAATTCGGATTCTTGATGGAAATATCTTTCGTGTACCACACTTCGAGCGATGGTGTTCCGTCTTTGAATTTCAGAATGGCGTTCTTGCATTTGTATCCGGCGATCTCTTTCGACTTGTTTCCGTACTCCACATCATAATCGGGGAAATAATAATTCGTTTTCCTGATCTCCGCCATATCCATCAAACTCATTTTCTTCTCGAAGAAGAAGACCTGGCTTTTGAATTGCTCTTTTCCAGGATCAGAAATGAATTTCATTTTTGCAAAACCCATTCCGACTTCCAGTTCAGCTTCGGAAGAATCATTCTTGAATTTCACGACCATTTTATCGGGAACGGTGAGGGAAGAATGATCTTTTGAATCGACCGCTTCCGCTTTATACTCGATGATCCCTTCGCGGAGATCCTTCTTGAAAATTCCTGTCTTGGGATTGAAAAGGAGAAAACCGATTCCGCAACCTGCTAACAGGAGCAACAGAAGAAT
>DATJEX010000305.1:0-10577 GCA_035496135.1 Bacteroidia bacterium | reverse complement strand
ATGCGTCAACCGCTCGAGGACCGCATCGTGACGATCTCCCGTGCAAAATTTTCGGCGGAATATCCAGCGGGATTCATGCTCGTGACTTCGATGAATCCATGTCCGTGCGGATATTACAATCACCCTGAAAAACAATGTGTGTGTCCGCCAGGAGCAGTGCAGCGTTACCTGAACAGGTTGTCGGGCCCATTACTCGATCGCATCGACATCCATATTGAAGTCACGCCGGTCGCTTTCGGTGAATTGGTGGAACGGAAACCGGCCGAGCGGAGTGAAAAGATCCGTGAACGTGTGATACGCGCGAGGGAAATTCAACTGCAGCGTTTTGAAAAAGCGGGATCGGTTTATTCCAACGCGCAGATGAACGCGAGTCTGCTGCGCGAGATCTGTGATATTGACGAAACAGGAAAGCAGATCCTGAAGGCGGCGATGGAAAAACTCGGACTGAGCGCACGCGCGTACGACCGTATCCTGAAGGTTGCGAGAACCATCGCCGACCTGGATGCGAGTGCGAAGATCGAGTCCCATCACCTGGCGGAAGCGATCCAGTACAGGAGTCTTGATAGAGACAACTGGGCCGGATAGCCACAGATTTCACAGATTAGCACAGATTAAAATGGGAAAGGAAAAATTTGATAACTCAGAATACCCGTTGCAGGAATTGACGGGAAAGATCATCGGCTTATGTATGGAAGTGCATCGGCATCTTGGACATGGATTTCTCGAAGTTGTTTATAAAGATGCATTGGTTCGGGAGTTGATGAATAATGGAATATCATTTGATCGCGAGAAGAAATATGAGATTTTATACAAGGGAGAAAAACTAAAGCACTTTTACATTGCTGATTTTCTTATTGAGAATAATCTCATCCTTGAAATAAAAGCTCAAGCTGGAATAGCGGATGAGAATTATAAACAAGTCATCAACTATCTGGCAGCTTCAAAATGTAAAGTCGGATTGCTGATAAATTTCGGCGAAGCTTCACTCAAATTCAGGCGGGTCATATTGTGATAATCTGTGAAAATCAGTGAAATCTGTGGCAAAATTCTACTTCGGTGATGTTGACTAACTTTATCCAATGAAAAACAGCTGGACAATTTTGGTTCTGTTTTTTTGGGGACATCTTTTTGCCCAGCACGACACCATCGTGGATGGTTTTAAACTTCATTTGCAGGACATCGGGAATTCAGACTCCGTCTCCCGCACTTATATTTCAGACACGGTTACGCACAGCGGAAAATTCCTCCAGCTTTATCCCGGCGGAAAAGTAAAGTCTTACGGTTCTATGAATAAGGGATCGAAGGTCGGTGCGTGGGACGAATATTATTCCAGCGGACAGTTGAGGTCGCACGGATTGTACACGAGGCACGGAAAAGAAGGGATCTGGCGGGAGTATTATCCGGATGGAAAAATCTTCAGCAAGGGAAATTATACCAATGGAGAAAAAGACGGGCTCTGGAAAACATGGTATGAGAACGATTCATTGATGTCGCGCGGACAGTACTGGCACGACAACTGCACCGGCACGTGGAACTGGTGGTATGACAACGGAAAGTTGAAAGCACACGCAAAATATCTCGCGAGAACACATCTTGAAAAAAGAAAAGTACCATTCGGGCATGATGTGACGGATCCGAAAGGCCATTACATTACATGGAAAAAGAGATACACCTTTTTCAATGTCGATTCACTCGTGGAATATTATCCCAATGGGAATCTCCGTTCAAAGATCATGTATGATGCCGGCGGGAATCGTAATGGACAATCCGAATTCTGGTACGAGAATGGAAACGTGAACAGGATCGAATATTATAAAGGAGGAAAAGGGATCGGTTGCTGGAAAGTTTATTGCGAGGATGGCGAACTGTTCAGTCTCGGTGAAAATAATACCGAGCAGATCTGCGAAGACCCGGAACACGTTAACCCTGATTGTGGGTATCCGGGTGATATCATTCCACTTATTCCGAACGAGATCCATACTTATCCGATCGCAAAAGTCGGGTTGTGATCATTCTGTCCGGGATATCTTTCCGTACATTTCTGAATTATGAATAAAAGACACATGAAAAAAAACATTTTTATCGTCGTATTGACGTTGATCGTTGTGAGTATGGTCTCCTTCCGTTTCATCGATCAGCAATGTCCGCCAATGGCCAGCGTCTTCGCGGACAAAATGAATGTCTTTTACGTTGGAGTGGATAATCCCATTACGGTTGCAGGTTGTGGCATCCCTCCGGAATTACTCGACGTAAATATTTCAGGAGGAGGAATGGTTACAGCATTGGGCAATGGAAGATTCAACGTGAAGGTCACGAGCGGAACACAAGTTGACATTTCCGTAAGTGAAAGAAAAGATTCGGTATTGTATCCGCTCGGGAAATTCAGTTTCCGTGTGAAGAGAATTCCGGATCCCGTGATCTATTTTGGATCATCGCGAATTGATGATTCCCTCGCGCTCAGTGATATCATTGCTGCTCCGGGAATAAGGCCAATGCTGAATAATTTTGATTTTGATTGCGCATTCACGGTGGTGAAATACACAGCGACAGTGATCGAGAACGGAAAGCTGGAAGATTTTAAATGCCTGGGCCCGGCCATTTCCGATGATCTGAAGAACAGGTTCGCAAAAATGAATGCGGGTGCAAGGATCGAATTCCGGAATGTGACCGTTAGAGGTCCTGATGGTTCGATCAGGAAAATTCCGGGATTGAGCTTTATTGTGAAATGAAAACCGTGATGGCGTTTTGCGACAGAATATTTCGTTCAGGAAAATTTTTAATAAAAAACAACATGAAAAAAATTCTACCAGGACTTCTTCTTTTGACTTTTCTCTCACTCTTAGCATTTCGATTTGATAATTCGCAAACTCCGGTCATCGTTGTTTCTGCTGAGAAAATGAATGTATTCATGATCGGTCTCGACAATCCACTTGCTGTTCAGGCTCCCGGAGTTTTGCCGGAAAATTTATCAGTCTCAGTCAGTGGTGGCGGTGCAACGATCGAACGTGGCGGTCAGCCGGGACATTATATCGTCCGCGTGAATGCTCCCGGTTATGTGAATGTAACGGTCGGTGAACGGAAAGATTCTGTGATCACTACACTTGGCACCTATCTTTTCAGAGCGAAGAAAATTCCCGATCCGGTCTTTTATGTTTACAATCACAAACGGGATGATACCATTCCGGCCACGGATCTCTCGAGCCAGGCCGGTGTTTTTTCCAGGATGGAAAACTTTGATTTCGATTGCGCTTTCCGGATCTCTTCTTTCATGATGACAGTTTACCACGACAGCACGTGGTTCGACTTTAAAGCGAATGGACCGGTATTCACCTCGGCAATGAAACAGAAGATCAAATTACTCGACCACGGTGATCGCGTCATCTTCAGTAATGTCAACGTGAAGCTGGCTCCTCCATGCACGGATACGGTGGCGAGAAGAATTGACGGAGCTTATTTTGTGATCAGGTGATCAGTTGATTCCTGCGAGAAATTCTTTCACCGCGCTCCAGTATTCTTCATGGCCATCAGTGCCCGACCATAAACAACTTGACGCGTGAATTCCTTCCACGGTCGGCTGGTAGAACATTTTTTTCTGCGCCGGGATCGCATCGAAAATTTTCTGCACATCTTTCACTTCACTCTTCGCACAAGTGATGAACACTGGTTTGTCGAGTGTGGAAACCGTTTTCGTGAGATTCAACTTGCTTCCGTAATATTCTCCCGGCGAAAAAGCGAGCACCGCTTTGATCAATGGATTTCCATTAGCAACTTTCAGGGCGAGCCCGGCTGAGTAGGAACTGCCGACGATGATGATGGGTTTTTTCGAGAACTCGTAGAGGTAATTCACCGCGGCAATGATGTCCTGTTCTGCATCAAGATACTCTGTCGGCTTTCCTGCATCTTTCGCACGTTGTGCCGTTTCATTCTTCACACCGTTCACTTCATTTCCCGAACGCTGATCGATCGCGAGACAGTTGAAGCCGAGTGAACGGAAGATTGGCGCCGTCTCCCGGTATTCTCCGCGGCTATAATGCGCCTGGTGACATAACAGGATCCACGGAAGTGAATCAGCACTGAAATAATTGTCGGCCGTCACAGCAATTCCGTCAATGGAAGAAAAACTCACCTGTAACGGAAGATCAGATAAAGGCTTTGCTGCGTTCGAATGGATCGTGGTGTCCGGTGAAACAACAGAATCTTTTTTCGCACCAGGATCAGATGATCCGCACATCATGAAGATGAACGGAACGAGCGCGATGAATGTGAAGGCAAGTGTTTTCATTTTTCCTGTATTTCAGGTACGTTCTCGTCAAGAGGAAGATGGCCATAAATGTCCTCGAAGGAATACCGGCAATATTCTTTATCCGAATATTCTTTCGCGACCGTCTTCACGTATTGAATGAATTGGTTGAAATTTCTTTCCTTATTCAGCGTGTCAATGAACGGCGTGTATTTTCTCCACTGCGAGAAGAAATCGCCGGCAAGGAGGTAATGCAGTGTATCGTAAGCGTTCACGAATTTCCGGTAACCGTCGTCATTGCTTCCCGTGTTCGAGAAATTCATGAGTTCCGGATCATAGAAAAGCCTCACGAATTTTTCAATGAGTTTGTAGCCGCCGTTGATCTCGATGAAAGCATCTTCAAATTCTTTTTGTGATCGCTCACTTCCGGATTTCAAATGCGTATCGACAACAGCGGTAACGCGTTTTGCGGTTTCCATCGCCACGAACAACCCGCTTGAAAAAACCGGATCAAGAAAAGCGCCGGCATCACCGATCATCGCCCAGTTCTCCCCGTGTTTTTTGTCGGCATAATAGGAATAATCGCTGATCGAGAGTGTGTCGTGTTCCGCGATGGAATCTTTCAGGATCTCATCCAGGCAGGTGGCTTCGGCGAGTTCCTGCATATACAATTCATTCTTCCAGTTATCGCCCGTGAATTTCTTTTTCTGTTCACGAACGTGATCATGATTGAGTGAAACGCCGATACTCAGGTAATTCCTTCCGATCGGGATCACCCAGAACCAGCCTTTCTTTTCGCCGCCGAGATAAACGATCTTGATCATTCCGGCATTCAGCGAATCGTCGTACTTATTATTTCTCCATCTGCGGTAGAACGCGACACGATCAAGCCCTTCGTAATGATGTTTGTCGCCGAATTTTTTTGCGAGGAAAGATTGTTGGCCGCTGGCATCGAGCAGAAAACGGGCGGAAACTTTTTTTTCTTTTCCCGAATTGTCGACCACAACGAGTTTCACTTCATCCGGATCTTTCACGTCCACTTCCTTCACGCGGTGTTCTTCAAAGACGTCCGCGCCATTTTTAGCGGAATGTTTCAAAAGACACTGATCGAATTCGGCGCGTGGTGTATGAAAGATCATTCCTGCACCATCATTCAGTATGCGTTCAAAACACCACACCGATTCGCGTGTGCCGTCTTTATCAAGAAAATTGATGCCGGGTTTTTTCGTGGCGAATTTCCGCACTTCATCGATCACGCCCAGGTCCACTAGTCGGTAATAACAGAAGGGAATGAGCGATTCGCCCACATGTTCTCTCGGAAATCTTTCTTTTTCAAACACAGCGACCGAATGACCCATCTGCCGGAGGTAAGTGGCGGCTGAAGAACCCGAAGGGCCTCCCCCGATGATCGCGACATCATATTTTTCTTTCATAGAATAAGCGTTCATAAAATTAACAAACAAAGCCCAACCAGTCTGAAAAATCCGAGAGCATGATTTTGAATCGAGTGGCGCTGTGAAGTCAACGAAGTTGTACTTCACAGGCAACCTTTGATCAGCAACTGCATCTACTGTTTGTATCTATTGCGGGCTGCGGCGTTATAGAACCAAATCAAAGGCCATGAAACTCAGTCTTACCCTCGCAGCGATCGCACTCTATATCACGGGTTCCGCCTGCAACGATCATCTGTACCGTCTCGCGCTCAATCAGCGTTCGTTCTACAATCCCGCGGCACTCTGTCCCTATTGCAAAGGCAGTTATTTTCTTTCTGCCGGACTCGATTTTTCTCCAGACGTTGTGGGTTACGGAGAATTCTACGCGTTCGGTGACGACGGAAAAAATAAAATGCACGGACCGTGGGATGCCGCCTATTATCATTCTTCTTCATCGGGATTGGACATGAACAGTTATTCTTTCCGTTATGCGTATGAAAAAAATCTCGCGTACGGATGGCGTGTGAGTGCGGGAATACGCGCGTCGTTCATGCAGGTGCAGAAGCAATTCTTTCACGAAGGTGTTTCGCAGAAAATGGGAACATCGTTCGCCGATCTCGACGCCGGAATTTTTGTGACAAACCAGGAAGGATTTTATGTGGGATTATCGGCGCAGCATCTTCCTGCATTCAGCAAAACACTGCAAACGGGGGAAGAGCAATCAAAAATTTCGATGAATCGTGTTTACGGAATGAATGCAGGCGGCGTGATTCCCGTTTGCGATCTGTTCGACATCATGGTGGAAGGAAACGGCGTGTGCGATAGTTCCGAATACAGTTCGCAACTCAACGCGATGGTCCGATTCTTCAGCGTGGTCGGAGTAGGAGGAGGTGTGACGTATTCGCAGAAAAATATTCCCGAATATGAATTGCGTGGTGGAATCACTTCAACCGCTTTCAAATTCCTCGCGTCAATGGAATTCACTCCGCAGGGAAAACAAATTGAAATGGGAATGGTGATGCGTTTTGAGCGTGATGGCGGTTTACGTTTCCTGAGTACACCGTGCACAGGAGGAACGTGTTCAGCTCCTAAAGCGCATAAGAAAAAGAAGAAGGATGAATTCAATCCGCATGCGTAGGAAGGAACGCAAGTTATTTGAGGATAAATTCTCCTTTAGTGTTCATGTGCGCATAGAATTCCTGTCCATGAAGACGCAGCGTATCTTTTTTTCCGCTTTGCCGATCAATGATGAAAGTGAAACTGGAAAAAAGCGAATCAGCATAATAACCATCCTGAAGGGGGATACGCGTCAAGGGAAAACTTTGATCCGTGTTGAGCCAATACGTGTCGATATTCTTTACCGGATCGGTATTCACGTAATATTTTTTATTGAAGAAAAATGTATCCATATCAAAGGGTTGCATGCGTTTTACATCCACCCAGTTTCTGAATTGCACGCTGTCCATCTTTTTTGCTTCGAAAATTCCCGGTAAACGCATGCCCCATTCATTTTCAAGAAAAACATAATAAGTCGCTTCTTTCGGCCACGAATAAATTACGCCGTAGTAACCGGAATCCAGTTTGTGATCGGTAACCCCTTCTTCGAACACTTTCACCGGCTTCCCGGTTTTATTGGTAACAGTCAGTAAATTGTTGGCGTAAAGATCATACACACCATGATTCGGAAGTGAATCGCGCAATTGTTGCGCTATTTCATTTCCCGTACCACTCAGTTTGATGAGCTTTCCGGCTTGCCAGAAGGACACCATGTAATCTAAGGGTTTAGGTGCATGTTCATTTGTTCCGGACTCCGCTTCGAGAATGGGTAGATTTTCCCCAGGCCGAATACTAAGTACAAAAGCAGTGTCATTCTTCCATTTCATCAGGCAGGAATAAGGTGCGTGCATTTTCTGATAAGAAATACTCCGGTCAAGCATTCTCATTTTCTGATCCTCGATATTTTTCAGGGCATGATCATGTGTCATGAAAAATGAATCAGGCAGAAAAGAGATGATCGATCGTTCCTGTACATCTTCATGCCAGTATCGATTTCGTTTGTCGCCGTACCGGAAGAATTTGAAATAATACATATCACTCTTCCCGATCGTATCTCCATTCACAAAAAAGGCACTGTCCAGGACTACTGTTGATGAATCGCCGGGATCCTGGATGAGCACGATCATATTCGCGTTGGTTGAATTGATAAGTTGAACGGGTTCCTGTCCTGGCGGCTCTGTGGGCTCAGTCGCCATCGCCACAATGACGAACGCAAAAGTTCCCGTTATCATTCCGGCTTTTCTCAGCAACGGTTTGACAAAATGAATTTCATTCTGAATTCTATTGGTGATCAGCAATGCAATTGATCCGAAGAGAAGAAAAGTGAACAGGTCAAGCAGATCGAATGTTCCCGGAATGATCTTCAGGAGTTGAAGAAATTCGAAAAGAGGCCCTGCCCAGAATGCGATCTTCACCAAGGAATTATTTTCCCGGGGTGAGATCAGACATGCGAATGATACAAAAGCAAATGCCCACAGTCCATCCGGTAAGCAATAAGAAATGAAATTGTGAAGCGGGAAACGTTGTGAGAATTCCGGAACGAATTGAAAAAAGAATCTTTTTGACGGACTAAAAAGCAAATAAATGATCGTTCCTGCAATGATCGGCAGAACGACTAAGAGGAAGAATTGAAAAATAGATTTCCGATTGAAGCACATGATTCCAATAGCAAGTTAAGAAACGATCGCCCTATAAAACATGATAGCCCACCGATTAATCGGTGGGCTATCATGTTTATGAATTCAACTGGAAAGTTATTCCGCCAATACAATGATCTTGTTCTTATGCACTTCCGCCACTCCGCCGTTGATCTCGAACTTCTGCGTTTGTGACGCATTGTCCACTACTTTGATCGTTCCTTTTTCCAGGGCAGAGATCATGGAAGCGTGGCGATTGAGTACGCCGAATTTTCCGTTCAGTCCGGGAAGTTGAACTGACTTCACTTCTCCGCTGTAGAGCTGCTTGTCCGGTGTGATGATATCTAAATGCATTTTTGAGACTTGAGTTGTTAGACATGGGACGTGAGACGAAACGCGCGGACATTTCTCAAGTCCCGCGTCTCATGGCTCATGTCTAGTTTGCTTCGGCCAGCATTTTCTTTCCTTTTTCGATGGCGTCTTCGATCGTACCAACGAGGTTGAATGCCGCTTCCGGATATTCGTCCACTTCTCCGTCCATGATCATGTTGAAGCCTTTGATGGTCTCTTCGATCGGAACGAAAACTCCTTTGAGGCCGGTGAACTGTTCCGCAACGTGGAAAGGCTGCGAAAGGAAACGCTGCACACGACGAGCGCGTGATACAACGAGTTTATCTTCTTCCGAAAGTTCGTCCATACCAAGGATGGCGATGATATCCTGCAATTCTTTGTAACGCTGCAACAGCATTTTCACACGCTGTGCGCAGTTGTAATGCGCATCACCTACAACAGCTGCGGTGAGAATTCGTGATGTAGAATCGAGTGGATCCACCGCCGGATAAATTCCAAGCTCGGCGATCTTACGGCTCAATACGGTTGTCGCATCAAGGTGCGCGAATGTGGTAGCAGGTGCAGGATCGGTCAAGTCATCTGCAGGAACGTAAACGGCCTGAACAGATGTGATGGAACCGCGTTTGGTAGAAGTGATACGCTCCTGCATCAATCCCATTTCCGTTGCAAGCGTTGGCTGATAACCAACGGCAGAAGGCATACGTCCGAGGAGCGCTGATACTTCTGATCCTGCCTGTGTGAAACGGAAGATATTATCGATGAAGAAAAGAATGTCTTTTCCGCCGCCTGATGTATCACCATCACGGAAATATTCCGCGAGTGTGAGTCCAGAGAGTGCAACACGTGCACGTGCTCCGGGAGGCTCGTTCATCTGTCCGAACACCAATGTAGCCTGAGATTTTGCAAGCTCAGCCATATCTACTTTGGTCAGGTCCCATCCGCCACTTTCCATCGAATGTTTGAAGGCTTCACCATAACGGATAACACCGGATTCGATCATCTCACGCAACAAGTCGTTTCCTTCACGGGTACGCTCACCAACACCTGCAAACACCGAAAGACCTTCGTAACCTTTTGCGATGTTGTTGATCAATTCCATGATCAATACCGTTTTTCCTACTCCTGCACCACCGAACAGACCGATCTTACCGCCTTTTGCATAAGGCTCGAGCAGGTCGATCACTTTGATACCGGTGAAAAGAACCTCGGTAGAGGTAGATAATTCTTCATATTTTGGAGGCATGCGGTGGATCTGTGCACCACCTTTGGTGGATACAGGACCGATACCATCAATTGCCTCACCCACAACATTGAACAGACGGCCTTTCACCTGGTCACCCACCGGCATCGTAATACCCAGGCCTGTTGCAATCACTTCCATACCGCGGTATAACCCGTCGGAAGAGTCCATCGCTACTGTACGTACCGTGTCTTCACCAATGTGTTGCTGAGTTTCAAGGATTACTTTCTGGCCATTTGGTTTTACTACTTCCAATGCATCCAGGATGTTTGGGAGCTGAGCGCCGCCTTCAAAGCTGACGTCAATAACCGGCCCGATTACCTGTGTGATCTTACCTGTGTGTTGTGACATTTTTATAGAGGGATTACTTAATAATTTTTAAAATCGAGTGCAAAATTAAGAAATAAAGTCAGATGAAGAAGCAATGTTGAAATTCTGTTTAAAAAATAAGCCTAACAGTCTATTTTAGACGATAATCCTCATAAACAGACTGCTGAAAAGCACGGCTTAAAGTAGTCAGGGAGTCTCCCGCAGCGGGATTGTCCATTTTATTGTATAACAGCTCTTTAACACCATGCTGGTAGGTGATATATCCTCGGTTGGTCACCATTCCCCCGCCA
>DATJEX010000304.1:0-17227 GCA_035496135.1 Bacteroidia bacterium | reverse complement strand
TACGCGGCTCTTCGGTGATGCAGAGGATATTTCCATCCTGCAGGCCTTTCTCCGGTGTGTAGGTCGTGATCTTCCCGGTCCGCGGATCGTAATGATTGATCCCTTCGCCATACGTTCCCACCCAGATCGTACTGTCGCTCGCTTCGAAGAGTGAAAGAATACTATTGTTGGTGGCTGTTGAAAGTAGCGGGTGCTGGAGAAAAGCATTCGTCGTTCTGTCGAGCGTGGAAAGTCCGCCGCCGCTCGTTCCGATCCACAACAGACCATTGTGATCTTCCATCACGGAAAGGATCTGTTCGCTCGGCAGTGTGTTCTCGCCGGTTTCAGGCCGGATGGACCGTCGGATATGGGTGATGAGTGCGGTGGAACGGAAACAGGTGTTGATCCCTTCGCCCGATGTTCCGATCCAGGTATTTCCAGCGCGATCGAGCGTAATGCATTTGATCCCGGTCGAAGAAATGGCGTAATGATCCAGTTCATTCGGCAGATAATTTTCGATCGTACGTGAGTTTTTGTTGTAGATCATTATCCCGTGATCAAATACACTGATCCAGATCTTTCCGGTGCCATCATCTCTTAATGCAATGATATTCGCACCCGGTTTGATCGCTTCGCACGATGGAATATCAGGCGTTTCGAAACTGAGCGTCTTTTTATTGAAGACAAAAAGTCCGCCGCCGTTCGTTCCGATCCACAAATGATCGGTGTCGTATTCCATCATCGAACGGACCTGGCGGTAACTGGCTTTCCTGCGTTCATCATCTTTCCGGAAATCCGGACGGAAACGGTAGATGTCTTCGTCCGACAACATGTAATTGTAGAATTTCCGCGAGGTGCGGTCGAACATGGAAATTCCTTTTCCATACGTGCCGATCCACAATTGACCGCTTGCATCTTCGAGCAATTCATAAATATTGTTTGCCGAAATACTGAACAGGTCATTCGGATTATTCACAAAGCGCGTGAATTTTTTTGTAGCGCGATCAAAAACATTCAGGCCGTTGTCCGTTCCGATCCAGATCTTCCCGTCTTTGGTTTGGCGCAGACAATGAATGATGTCGTTGCTCAGCGAAGAAGGATCCTTCGGATCGTTGTTGTAATGGGTGAAATGTTCCGTCGTCGGATCGAACCGGTCGAGACCTCCGCCATTTGTTCCGATCCAGATCATTCCGCTGTCATCTTCCATCAACGCGTAAATGAAATTGTTCGAGAGCGAATTCTTATTGCCTGGATCACGTTTGAACACACGGAAATTGTAACCGTCGTAGCGGTTCAGTCCTTCCTGCGTGCCGAACCACATGAATCCGCGGCTGTCCTGCATGATGCAGTTCACAACGGATTGTGAAAGCCCGTCTTCGAGTGTGATGTGCGAGAATTTCAGATCCTGTGCGGGAAGCGCGAATGAAAAAGCAAGGAACAGCGTCGTGAAGAATACGCTGCGTGAAAACAGGATGAACATTCTTCCTTGCATAGCAGCGATAAAGGTAAAAACTTAGCCGTCTTCTGATCAGTGTGAAAACGTAACTTTGTATTCTGCAAAAATGAATTTCAAACCCGTTCTCCGTATTTTATTTCCTCAACTGCTTCATTGCGGGTTATTCCTTTTGCCGTCGATCGCGATCGGGCAGAAGCTGTCGTTCCGCATGACGGGTAATGAAATGAATGCCGAGATCTATTCACAGGGCAATGGAAATGTGGTGCTGCATTTTTCACTTGATTCTGCAGGAAAAAGAGACGGAGCCTACACGTTAAGAAAACTGCCTTATTCCGGCGACACACTTCCGCTCTTCACCGGGCAGTTCCGATCGGGAAAACTCGTTGACACGGCCTACTGGTACCGCGACGGATGGATCACCAGGAAAGCTGTATTCGCAGCTAACGGAAGCAATACTGATGCGATCCCGTTCACGGAATTTTTTGAATTCGATCTCCGGGGAACGCTGGAAGGTCCGTGCATGTCCTATGAATATGTGCGTGGAAAAGGTGTGTGGATGAGCGCGCTCGATGAATACCATGCGGGAGAGAAAAACGGGCTCGCCGAAAAATTTTACCAGAACGGGCAACTGAAACAGGAATTTCATTTTGTCAATGATAAAAGAGAAGGAGAATATGAAAGCTGGCTGGAGGATGGGACACTTTACGCGCAGGGAAACTATCTGAAGGATGAAAAAAGCGGCAAATGGAAATATTTTGATTCCACCGGCGTGCTTTCGCAAACGTCCACATACATCAACGGAAGAGAATCGGATACCACGTTCACTTACTACAGAAATGGTTCTGTTCATTCTATCGCCCTGATGAAAGACGGAAGGCGTGTAGGGAATTATTTCGAAAACGATTCACTGGGTAATCGCTCTCTTTACTCACATTTCAACAGATACGGTAACATGGATAGTGTTGCGATCAGCTATTTTCCGTCAGGACGAATGAAATTCCTGATTCATTACAGCGATGGAGAATGGAATGGTAAATACACCACCTGGTATCCGAACGGAAATGTGGATAGTACCGGTGATTTCAGGAATAATGTTCCCGTTGGCGTTTGGAAATTCTACAACGAAAAAGGAAAGTTGCTGAGAACGGTCCATCATGATAAGGACTTTAATGCGCCGATACCTACCGATACATTGGTAGGAATAGACGACTATCTTGATGACGCGGTATTCTACCGGGTGGAACAACCAGCTACCGTGAAGAATTTTTCAGGAGTATTCACCGTGCAGAAGGAAGATCATTTGAAATTCCTGAAGAGCTACAGCATGATAGATTTGGATGCTCGGGTGAGCTATCGTGGACAAGTGGAATGGCATGTGAACGGAGCGATGGCTGTGCAGGATAAAATACTACTCGAGAATTATCTCAACGCGAAGTATCCTTTGGGAACTCCGATGAATGTCAACGGGCGGCCATACGAATCCGTCCTTCATTACAAGGTGATCATCAGCAAAAAATAAAATTGAAATGAACCAGGAGAAAGACAGCACGTGGTACACCGACTGGTTCAACAGTCCCTGGTATCATAAACTCTACAAGCATCGCGATGCTGCGGAGGCGGAACATTTCATCCGTCTTATTTCGCAGAAGCTGGGAATTCCACTCGGTGCGCGCGTGCTCGATCTCGCGTGCGGAAAAGGAAGGCACGCCATCGCGCTGAGCAAATTCGGTTTTAATGTTACAGGCATTGACATCTCGGAAGAAAGTATTACCGAAGCAAAAAAATCGGAGAATGGCAGCCTGCATTTCTTTGTCTATGACATGCGGAAGAATTTCCGAGAGGATTATTTTGATGTCATCTTCAATCTCTTCACCAGCTTCGGATATTTTGTGCGGGATGAAGACAATGGCGCAGTCATCAAAGCGGTGTACAACGATCTCAAGCAGGGCGGACTTTTCATTCTCGATATCTTCAATTCGGAAAAAGTGAAGAAGGCCGTGGCTGAAAATCCCGACGGAACGATAAACGAAGGAACTATCCGCATCGCGTGGTCGAAAAAGATCTTCAATAATATGGTGATGAAAGAGATCGTGGTGAATGAGAATGGAAAGAATCAATACTTCAGTGAAATGGTCAAACTCTACACCGAGAAGGATATCCGCGCATTTTTGGGGAATGAATTCGAAGTGAAATATACCTTTGGTGATTATTCGCTGAATGAGTTTGATGTGAATACGTCGGATCGTCTCATCATCGTGGCACAGAAAAAATGAACGAGGCACTTCTTCTTTACGGTTCGATCGCTTTTGCTTCTGTCATGGCAAGCGGGGCACTCGTGCTATTCATGAAGATCCCGCGCAATGCCATGCGACTGTTGCTCGCGTTCAGCGGTGCGTTTCTCTTTGCGATCAGTCTGCTTCATCTTGTCCCGGAATTATACGCGTCAAAAGTGGCGAACATCGGCATGTGGATCCTCGCGGGGTTTCTCATTCAATTGCTGCTCGAATATCTATCGGAAGGCATCGAGCACGGACATGTGCATGCGGATGACGGGCACACGCACGATCACGCGCATGCAAAATTTCCCATGGCGATCATGCTTGGATTGTCCATTCACTCTTTTCTCGAAGGAATGCCATTGGGAACGCAGAGCAGTGAAACGAATATTTTTCCGCCTTTCCTTACGGGAATAGTTCTTCATAACATCCCGATCGCGATCGCTTTCATGGGACTCATGCTGCATCTCGGTCACCCGAAATCAAGGGCATTTTTCTTTCTCGCGATCTTTTCGGTGATGACACCACTCGGAATGATCGTGAGCCATTTCATCGGAACACAACTGCAGGGAGAGATGACGCCGTATTTCACCATCATCACGGCTGTTGTCGTTGGAATTTTTCTGCACATTTCAACAACAATTCTCTTTGAAAGCACGGAGAATCATCGTTTCAATTTCATCAAGTTCGTAACGATTCTCGCTGGTGTTGCAGTGGCGTGGCTGGTCGTGAGGTAGGGAACATTACGGATCATACAGATATACGGATTACAGATCATACGGATATTAATAGTTACATACGATCTGTAATCCGTATATCTGTATGATCCGTAATCCACCCTGTTGAGTTACCTTTGTCGCAATGGAAACAGAGGTAAAATTGAATCCCGGTGAATTCCGGATGGTGGCCAAGACCATGCAGGGGCTGGAAGAAGTGCTGGAGCGTGAATTGCTGAAGATCGGTGCGCGGGAAATTGAGCAGCACAAACGTGCGGTGAGTTTTATCGGCGATAAAGGCACAATGTACAAAGCGAATTATCTTTTGCGGACCGCTTTGCGTATTCTTCGTCCTGTAGCAACATTCAAAGCACTCAACGAAAAGGAATTTTACGATGGTATTCGTGCTATCGACTGGACCCAATGGCTCACAGCTGATGATACGCTCGCCGTTGATACGACGCTGAACACGGAAATTTTCAATCACTCTTATTTCATCTCCCAGAAAACCAAAGACGCGATCGTTGATCAGTTCCGCGATAAATTCGGAAAACGTCCGTCTGTCGATACAGAATTTCCAACGTTGCGGATAAATATTCACGTGTCGAGAGAAGATGTGAATGTGTCGCTCGACAGTTCGGGTTATTCCCTGCACAAGCGCGGGTATCGCCAGGACACGGGTGTTGCGCCCATGAACGAAGTGCTCGCTGCGGGAATTATCATGCTCACCGGCTGGAACGGAAGAACAAGATTGATCGACCCGATGTGTGGCTCAGGAACCATTCCGATCGAAGCGGCGTTGATGGCTAATAATATTCCTCCCGGGTATTTCCGCGAGAAATTCGGTTTTGAAAAGTGGAATGATTTCGACGCTGAACTCTGGGAAAAAATAACAGACGCCGCGCTTGATCGTATCAGCAGCGAAACGCAGGATATCATCGGCCTCGAGATCTCGAGAACGACATTGCGAAAAGCGCGGGAAAATATTCATTCGGCGAAAGTGGAAGACATCGTGAAGACAGAGAACGCCGATTTCTTCGAATGGGATCCGCCGGAAGGAAGAGGAATGCTCATCATGAATCCGCCTTACGGAGAACGCATGGACCAGGATGATTCCGATGTTTTCTACAAGCAGATCGGCGATACGTTCAAGAAAAAATATTCCGGTTACGAAGCATGGCTCATCACGTCAAACATGGAAGCGCTGAAAGTGATTGGCCTGCGTCCTTCGAGAAAAATTACTTTGTTCAACGGCCCGCTCGAATGCAGACTGATGAAATACGAGATGTACGCCGGAACGAAGAAAGTGCACAAACTCGAGCCGGGTTATGAGAAGAAAAGGCCGAGGATAGAGAAGAAGAGAGAAGAAAGTGACGGGGAATAAAAATTACTCTTTCACGAATTTCTGCTGAGAAACAATTTCTCCGTCTGAAATCACGCGGAGAAAATAAATTCCGGAAGCCTGTTTGGAAATATCGATCGCCTGATCTGTACTCGTGATCGATTGCTCGGAAACTATTTCTCCAATGGAATTCACGATCATGACCTCAGATCCTGCTTTAACATCTTTGGTCTGAAAATGAATTACGTCACTCGCCGGATTCGGATAGAAAAAAATGTTTTCAGATGAATTATTATCAGCAATTCCGGTCGCAATAAAAACTTCACGGATGCGGTCATTACAATAATCAGCGATGAAAATATTTCCTGTGTGATCAATGGCGAGACCAGTTGGGAAATGCAAACCCGCATCGATCGCAGGACCTCCATCATCGAGTTGTTGCCAGTCGTTGGATCCTGCCACTGTCGAGATGGTTCCATTCGCATCAATTTCCCTGATTCGGAAATTCATTTTATCCGCGAAGAAAATATTTCCGGCAGCATCAATTGCAATATCGCTTGGCATGTCGAGGCTTGCTGAAAGTGCGGAACCGTTATCACCCGTGAAATCCTCATTTCCATTTCCGGCGATGGTAGAAATTATCCCTGATGAATTCACCATCCTTATCCTGTTGTTATTCTGGTCAGCGATGTAATAATTCCCATTCTGGTCAAAGCAGATCCCGGTTGGGAAACGGAGTTGAGACCATACGGCACCATTGTTATCACCGGAAAAACCTGCTGTTCCAGTTCCTGCTACAGTAGAAATGATGTAAGCACTGTTCACCATTCGGATTCTATCATTTCCGGAATCAGCAATGTAAATATTACCATTCGGCCCGACCTTCACATCCCGAGGGCCATTCAATTTTGCAGTAGAAGAAGGGCCACCGTCACCGGAAAATCCCGATGTTCCATTTCCTGCAATTGTCATGATCATTCCGTTCACTGAAATTTTTCTAACCCGATTATTGAAGAAATCTGTGAAGAAAATATTCCCCGAATTATCGATAGTAATTCCCATTGGACAATTCAGTTGAGCGTTGATAGCCGGTCCTCCATCTCCTGAAAACCCAGCTACACCTGTTCCAGCAATAGTGGTGATGATCCCGGACGGATCGATCTTCCTTATTCGGTTGTTATGTGAATCAGTGAAATAAACATTTCCATTCTGATCAAGTGCTATCCTTTCCGGGAAGAACAACTGCGCGTTGACGGCTGGACCTCCATCTCCTGAGAAGGTATTACCTCCGGTTCCAGCTATCGTCTGGATGATCTGCGCCCGCGTTGCGAGAACACAGAACAAAAACAAAATGCTCAGCGTTTTTTTCATTGATGTTTTTTCCGTTGATTAAATATACGAAAAACGCGAACCCTTTCGTACTTTCATTCGCGGTTTCGTATTTCGTAATTCGCCGATTTCGTAGTTCGTACAATAGCAATTGACAGTTGAATGAAAAATCTTGCTCTCTTCACCTCAGGCGGTGACTCACCCGGAATGAACGCGTGCATCCGCGCAGTGGTTCGAACGGCCGTCGCCGAAGGAATAAATGTTTTCGGGATCCGATATGGTTACGACGGATTGATCAATGACGATTTCATTCCGATGGATGCCGGTTCGGTGGCAAATATCATTCACCGTGGTGGAACCATTCTGAAAACGGCAAGAAGCGCGGCGTTCATGACAGAAGAAGGAATGCGGAAAGCAAAAGTGAATCTTGAAAAAAGAAATATTGATGGAGTAGTGGCGATAGGAGGTGACGGAACATTCCGCGGAGCAGTTGCGTTTTCAAAGATCTGCGACATTCCATTCATCGGTTGCCCCGGAACAATTGACAACGATCTGAAAGGAACAGATTTTACCATCGGGTTCGACACGGCGATCAATACAGCGATCGAATGCGTAGACAAGATCCGCGACACCGCGGAATCGCACGACCGTGTTTTCATTGTAGAAGTGATGGGAAGAGATGCCGGACTCATCGCACTCTACAGCGGAATTGGCGCCGGGGCCGAAGGAATAATGATCCCTGAAACGAAGAACGACCTGGAGAAAATTATCGAGCGCCTGAAAAAAAGCCGTGAAAGCAAACGCTCGAAGATCATTATCGTTGCCGAAGGTGATGAAGAAGGCGGCGGATTTGAGGTCGGCAAGAGAATTCGTGCCGAGTTCCCGAATTTTGATGTGCGCATCACCATTCTCGGCCATGTGCAGCGTGGGGGATCTCCATCGGCGATGGAACGCATGAATGCGAGTAAAATGGGTTACGCCGCTGTGGAAGCATTGCTCATGGGAAAGAAAAACGAGATGATCGGAATTGTGCACAACAAGGTCGCGTACACTCCGTTCGAAGAAGCGGTCAAACATCTCGAAGGCCCTGATGTGGATCTGCTGCGGATGATCGACATCCTGGCGCGTTAAAAAAGTATCAGCGGGGTAAAATAATTCTCCCGCCCGAACGACTTCAGAACATATGCTCATATGTCCTGCCTTCCGCCTGGCGCTGGTCTCACATTTTCTTTTACAGAAAAGAACTTTGAAAAGAACTGAAGACACGAAGCATACGATGGAAAGTGCATTTGAACTTTCAAGTGGGCTTCAGCTTCGTATTTTCAATTCCATTTCCGATCATGATGAAAAAAGCTGGAACGAAATTGTTCCGGCAGATAATTTTTTCATGCAGCATGATTTCCTGAGAACGTTCGAAAATGCATCGCCCGATAACCTGGGTTTTCATTACGCGATGATCCTCGAAAAGGAAAAGCCCGTCGCTGTTTTCTGTTTCCAGGTCATCCGGATAACCGCCGAGGAGATCGGGCATATTCTTCAACCGATCACGGGCGAATACAAAGCGCCGAAGATCACGGAGCAATGGGGCGAATGGCTCAAGCGCACGAAAAAAGAAAAAGGATTGCGCATTCTTGTCAATGGAAATAATTTCGTGAGTGGTGAATACGGTGTGGCGATAAAGGAAGGTGTGAAGAAAGACAAGATCTATTTTGCGCTTGCAGAAACGGTGAAACTGATCACGAAACATGATATTCTTCCGGCAAAAATATCTTCCATTCTCGTGAAGGATTATTTCTCCAGCGGAGACCGGGAAGTGGAAGCGGACACGCTTCAGAAAAAAAGATACCACCGCTTTTTCGTCGAACCTGAAATGATCGTGGAGGTAGATCCGGAATGGAAAAAGTTCGACGATTATCTCGCGGCCATGTCGAAGAAGTACCGCAACAGGGCGAAAAGTGTGATGAAAACTTCGGCGGCACTCACTGTTGTGGAAATGAATGAAAGGCAAGTGGAGGAACAAAAGGAATTGATCCACCAGCTTTACTTTCATCTTCACGAACGCGCGAAATTCAAACTCGCCGCACTCACCCCGGAATATTTTGTGGAGATGAAAAAGCAATTTCCGGATGAATTCCGCATTTTCGGTTACCTGCTCGATGGAAAACTGGTCGCGTTCCGCTCTTCATTCTCCACGAAAAAACATCTCGAAGGACATTTCATCGGCATCGATTATGCGTTCAATGAAGATCTGCATTTATACCAGCGCATACTCTACGATCTCATCGGCCAGGCGATCGATTCGGGATATCGGAAACTCTTTCTCGGCAGAACAGCAGCGGAAATGAAAACCACGGTCGGAGCAAAACCATTCGATCTTGTTTGTTATATACGACACCGCAATGGATTCTCCAACCAGGTGATCAGGCCCTTCATCGATTACCTGAAGCCTTCCTCGTGGACACCGAGGAATCCGTTCAAAGAAGAATAATAACTACGTGTAATACTGCTTTTCTACCCGGTTTTCACTCTATGATTTCCGGGAATTTCCCCCTATATTAGTGACCGCACAACCGCGAAAAAGTTTCTCCCCTTTTTATCGCATAAAATTCTGCACAATATGAAACGAGTACTCGTTTTTTGTTTTGTATTCCTGTCTATTGTCTCGTCACGTCTGTCCGCCCAGCAAGGTGTACATGGCCCCAGGACAGTCACCGCGCTGAACACGGTGGTCAATGAATACACCGCACTCACTGCGAATGCATCTGCAGGCGCCACCACACTCACCGTTGCAAGCAGCACACTCAATGCCAATGGTAGATTCGCGCTCGGACTTCAACCGGGAGATCTGATCATGATCTACGAAGTGCAGGGTGTCTGGATCCGGAATCAATTTGATTTTGCAAGTGTAACGGATACAACATGGGGAAAAATTCAGACTTCCGGTGATTACTGGCAATGCGGATTATATGAATATGCACAAGTGACATCTGTTCCCAATGGAACAACCATCAATATTGATTGCGGATTGCAACATTCCTACGTCGCTACAGGCGGTGCGCAGCGCGCGCAGGTGATCCGCGTACCACGTTACACTACCCTCACGATCAATTCGGGTGGTGCACTCACCTGCGATGACTGGAACGGAACCATCGGTGGAGTACTCGCAGTGGAAGTACAGGGAAATACAACGATCAATGCCGGCGGAACAATTGATGCGACCGGAAAAGGATTCAGAGGCGGCTCTCTTGTTGGAGATAACCTCACTGTTTTCGGTGGACAACGATCATTCTCAACCGATCCTGCTGAAGGAGCAGAAAAAGGAGAAGGTGTTGCGGGCTATCAATCAGATTACGATCCGTTCGGAGGAAGATATTGCGTCGCTCCGGGTGCGAATGCCGGTGGTGGCGGAGATGGACACAATAGTGGCGGCGGCGGCGGTGCGAATGCGCCGAACAGTACCAGCGGTACAGCTATGTGGAGTGGTCTTGGAATTCCCGATCAATCCGTTGCCGGATGGACTTCAGCATGGAACAGAGAAGCACCGATCAATACCATGTCACTTCGTACTTCAGCTAATTCGGCTGGAGGAGGACGGGGCGGTTATACTTTTTCGGCAAATGACCTCAATGCAACAACAGCTGCAGGCGCACCTAATCAAGCTACCTGGGGAGGTGATTCAAGAAGACCCATTTGTGGATTGGGCGGAAGACCGCTTGATTACACCGCGGCCATGGGCGGACGATTGTATTTCGGTGGAGGTGGCGGCGCAGGTGATCAGAATAATAGTGGTGGTGGAGTTGGAGGAGATGGTGGCGGACTCATTTACATCATGTGTTATGGAAATATTTCCGGATCAGGAACAGTTTCTTCCAATGGAAACGCGGGAGGAAACGGACAAGGCGGATCTGGTGTAATAACCGGGATCGATGCTGCAGGTGGTGGTGGTGCAGGAGGAGTTGTTGTTCTGAATGCAGTTGGTGGTGTAGCGAACACGATCACATGTAATACCAATGGTGGAGTCGGTGGAAACCAGGTGATCAATTTTCCCGGAAGTACGAATGAAGCGGAAGGGCCAGGCGGTGGCGGTGGCGGCGGATACATTGCTGTTTCTTCCGGTACACCAATAAGAAATTCAAATGGCGGAAATAACGGAACAACAAATTCAGCGGCGCTTACAGAGTTCACTCCGAACGGCGCGACCAAAGGTTGTCCGGGAACGAACAACGCAACGATCACGAATTACAACATAAACGTTACTCCTGTCACTATCTGCACTGGAAATTCCACATCACTAACAGCAACCATTACCGGAACTGCTCCGGCAGGTGCTGTTTTCGAATGGTATTCCAATTCAACAGGCGGACCAATTCTTTTCACGGGAGCAACGTACACCACTCCGATCCTCGGATCAACAACGACGTATTGGGTTGGAACTTGTCCGGGTTGGTTCCGCGTTCCTGTTACGGTCACTGTAGTAGGAACTCCAACTGTCACGGTTTCCGCTTCTGCAAATCCGATCTGTTCGAATTCATCCACCACGCTCACTGCCGGTGGAGCATCAACTTACACCTGGAATCCTGGTGCACTCAGCGGAACTTCTGTTACCGTTACTCCGGGTTCAACAACAACCTACACCGTTACCGGAACTGCGATCGGCGGATGTTCCAACACAGCAACGATCACGATCACTGTCAATCCAACACCAACCGTCACTGCATCGGCATCTTCCACAACGATCTGTTCCGGAAATCCAACAACACTCACTGGTGGCGGAGCAGCTTCTTACGTTTGGAATCCGGGAGCGATCCCCGGGTCACCCGTTTCTGTTTCACCCGGATCAACAACAACGTATACCGTCACTGGAACAACAGCAGGATGTTCTTCCACTGCTCAGATCACGATCACTGTTAACCCATCTCCAACAGTTACCGCATCTGCTTCATCCACCACGATCTGTTCCGGAAATCCGACAACACTCACTGGGGGTGGCGCAACATCTTATGTTTGGAATCCCGGCGCCATTTCCGGTTCACCAATTTCAGTTTCTCCGGGAACATCCACGACATACACTGTTACAGGAACAACAGGTGGTTGTTCTTCCACAGCGCAAGTTGCGATCACGGTGAATCCAACACCAACGGTTACTGCAACAGCATCGAGTCCGACGATCTGTTCCGGAAATCCAACAACACTCACAGGTGGCGGAGCAACTTCATACGTTTGGAATCCGGGAGCAATTCCCGGATCACCAATTTCTGTTTCACCGGGATCAACAACAACGTATACGGTCACCGGAACAAGTACCGGATGTTCTTCAACAGCGCAAGTGACGGTAACCGTCAATCCATCTCCAACAGTCACCGCGTCCGCATCAAGTTCAACAGTTTGTTCCGGCGTTTCCACAACACTCACCGGCGGCGGAGCAGCTTCCTATGTCTGGAATCCGGGAGCAATTCCGGGATCACCAATTTCCGTTACACCGGGATCGACGACTACTTATACCGTAACAGGAACTGCAGCGAACGGATGTACTTCAACCGCGCAGGTTGTGATAACTGTGAATCCATCTCCAACTGTTACAGCAACAGCGGCAAGTCCTACGATCTGCACGAGTGGATCGACAACACTTACAGGCTCAGGAGCGGTTTCCTACACGTGGAATCCCGGCGCATTGAGCGGAACAACAGTCACGGTGACACCAGCCGCGACAACAACATACACGATGGTCGGAACAGCTGCGAATGGTTGTACTTCTTCTGCGCAGGTAACTGTCACCGTTGTTCCAACACCTACGGTTACTGTTTCTCCATCTGCAATTACCATTTGTGATGGAACATCCACAACACTCACGGCGTCGGGCGCGACAACATACACGTGGAATCCAGGCGCACTGAGCGGAACTTCTGTTACGATTAATCCATCTTCAACAACAACGTACACGGTAACTGGAACAAGCGGAACATGTTCTTCAACTTCGCAGGCCACTGTTACGGTCATTCCTTCTCCAACAGTTACGGCCACATCTTCATCTCCCGCGATCTGTCTCGGAAATTCCGCGACACTCACCGGTAGTGGTGCCGTTTCCTACACGTGGAATCCGGGCGCATTGAGCGGAACTTCTGTTTCTGTTTCTCCGGTAACAACAACAACCTATACTGTAACAGGAACAGCTGCGAATGGATGCACTGCAACTTCGCAGGTCACGGTAACAGTCAATCCGAATCCGACAGTCACCGTCACTTCATCTTCCAATCCGATCTGCGCAGGAAGTTCAACTACGCTCACCGGCAACGGCGCAACTTCCTATTCCTGGAATCCCGGTTCGCTGAGCGGAACATCGGTCACCGTTTCTCCTGCTTCGTCAACAACGTACACAGTTGTTGGAACAGATGGAAATGGTTGTACCAATACCACACAGATCGCGATCACGGTCAATCCGCTTCCTGTTGTGACAGCGTCATCTTCTTCAGCTTCAATTTGCATTGGTAATTCCGCGACATTGACAGGAGCCGGTGCAACTTCTTACCTGTGGAATCCGGGCGCACTCGCTGGAACTTCTGTTATTGTTTCTCCAGCTGCAACCACAACTTATACGGTTACAGGAACGGATGGCAATGGTTGTTCGAATACCGCGCAGGTAACGGTCACGGTCAATCCGCTTCCAACACCAACGAGTGCTGCTGCTCCATCTACTATTTGCGTTGGCGCATCAACATCACTCTCTGCGACCGGCGGAACAACTTATAATTGGAACGGAGGAAATCTCGTGAACGCTTCCGGATCTTCGCAGGCCGATGCGCCTGTTTCTTCGGTTACGTACACCGTTGATGTAACAGATGCGAATGGATGTACGGCAAGTTCACAAGTCAGTGTAACGGTGAATCCATTACCGGTCGCGAATGCGGGAATTGATCAAACGGTTTGTGCCGGTACCGCAATTTCACTCACAGCATCGGGCGGAACAACCTACACCTGGAATGGCGGATCGCTGGTGAATGCGAACGGTTCTTCACAGAGTGATACACCTCCTTCGACAACAGATTATACGGTTACGGTAACCGATGCGAATTCCTGCACGAATACGGACACTGTGCGTGTGAATGTGAATGCGCTTCCGAACGTGAACGCGGGACCTGATGTTTCAAAATGTATCAACTCTACGATACAATTGAATGCAACAGGTGCTTCAACTTATTCCTGGTCACCTGCAACTGGACTCGACTTCACCAACATTCCGAATCCGAATGCGTCTGATACCAATCCTGAAACATATGTCGTCACGGGAACAGACGCGAATGGTTGCGTAAATACCGACACGATCACCGTGAACATCGGAAATAATCTTTCTGTTTTTGCAGGAGCAGATGTCACGATCTGTGCGGGAGATACAGCGCATCTCGCGACAAGTGGCGGAGCAGTTTATGCATGGTCTCCTGTTGCAACATTGAGTTCTCCGAATACAGCAACTACGGATGCATGGCCCGCTTCAACAACAACGTATATCGTGAATGTGACCGACGCGAATAATTGTTCAGGATCAGATACGGTAACTGTTTTCATCAATGGGCCGGTCGCGCTTTCTACAACCGGCACATCCACGATCTGTATCGGCCAATCAGCGACGATCACCGCAACAGGTTCGAATGGAACAGCGCCTTACACGTACACGTGGAGCAACGTATTCGCTGGTGGCGGATCACAAACCGTTTCTCCAACGACCACTACAACTTATTCCGTTGATGTAACGGATGCGATCGGGTGTACCGCTGTACAACAAACGATAACTGTTACAGTGAATCCTCCGCTGTCTCTTGCAAATATTCCGGCAACGAGCGCGTGTGCAGGTTCGCCTGTGAATCTGAATGCGGGCGCGAGTGGAGGAAACGGAACTTATAATTATTTGTGGAATCCGGGCGCGTTGACCGGCCCTTCTGTTTCCGTTTCTCCGGTTTCAACAACAACCTACACCGTTGTTGTTACAGACGGATGCGGAACACCTGCAGACACAGCAATGGTCACGGTCAACGTGAATCCATCACCAACGCTCACTTCTTCCAGCACGCCTGAAAATTGCAGCAGTGCAGATGGTTCAGCGATCGTGAACGCCAGTGGCGGATCACCGGGCTACACTTATCTGTGGAGTAACAATTCAACGAACGATACGATCACAAATATTTCCGCAGGAACATACACCGTAACAGTTACGGATGTGAATGGATGCACCGCAACGACAAACGTGACGGTCGGTTCTGCAGGAAGTGCAACAGCCAATGCCGGAAATGCCGTCACCATTTCAATGGGTGACAGCACCATTCTCAATGGAAGCGGATCCGGAACAAATTATTCCTGGTCGCCGGGAACAGGATTGAGTTGTACGAATTGTCAGAATCCGATCGCATCACCAACGGTCACCACAACATACACATTGACAGTTACAGATGCGCAGGGATGTTCGGCAACAGATACGATCACGGTTTCCGTCAATGAGAATTGCGGAGATGTATATGTACCGAATGCATTCTCGCCGAATAATGACGGAAGCAATGATGTCTATTATGTAAAAGGCGGCTGCTTCCAGTTTTTCCAGTTCGATATTTATAATCGCTGGGGCGAAAAAGTTTTCTCGACATCTGATCCTTCGAAAGGATGGGACGGAACGTGGAGAGGACAGCAATGCGAAAGCGCGGTATTCACTTATGTTCTGCGTGCGACCATGGACAATGGCGATCAGAAAAACATGCAGGGAAATATCTCACTCGTTAAATAATGCTCTTCAAGAAACAGAACCATATGAGAACGAAAAGAAAAATAATTTCAGCGGTCATTCTGTCAACGGTGTTGATACCGGTCTCGTATTCCTACGGACAGGATATTCATTTCTCCCAATTGACGGAAACACAATTACTGCTCAATCCGGCTGAAGCGGCATTGGGACATGATGTGCTCGGTGTGTTGAATTACAAAGACCAGTGGAAAAGTGTTTCCGCACTTTCCGCTTACAAAACGTTCAATGTAAGCGCGGATATGGCCGTGCTCAAAAATGACAAAGGCAGCCGTCTCGGTGTCGGATTGAATTTCTTCAACGATAAAGCAGGCGATGCCGGAATGACTTCCACCACCGGTAATCTTCATTTATCCGGAGTGATCGCTGCCAATGATGCGAACCTGATCTCTGCCGGAATTTATGGTGGATTCGGTCAGCGTACATTGCAATACGATCAACTGAACTGGGACGCGCAATATGATGGCATGCATTATAACGCGACACTTCCTACAGGAGAACAGAATCAGGCCTTCGCGAATCATAATTACATGGACATCGGTGCAGGAATGGCGTGGTTCTATGGAAAGGGCCATTCCACGCTGAGTTCAAATGATGCGTTCACACTCAATCTTGGTTTTTCTGTGCATCACCTCAATCAACCCGTTTACAGTTTTTACGGCGCGAACGCGCAGAAATTACCGATGCAATATGTCGCGCACGGATCTGCGGATTTCGGTTTGAAGAATTACAACATCATTCTCGAACCAACTTATCTCGTCATGATCCAGTCGGGCCATCATGAAGTGACAGGCGGAATGCTTTTCAAATTTCTGCTGCAGGATGCTTCGAAATATACCGGCAGGAAAAAACCTTCTGACTTCGGTGTCGGCGGATATTACCGGTATGGCGATGCACTCATCATCGATACGCGATATGAATTCTCGGGATTTTCCCTCGGGCTGAGTTATGATGTGAATCTGTCGGATCTGAAAGCGGCGAGTCGCGCGCGTGGAGGATTTGAAATCTCTCTTCGGTATATGAACCCAAGTCCGTTCTCGAAAGGAAGTTCTTCAGCGCTGTTCTGATCGGGGACGCTACGGATTCATTTCAGTTTTCCGCCTTTGTAAAAATATTTCTTGTAATACGTTTCATCAAGCGAACTGATGATAACACCCTTGTGCGAACTCGCGTGAACGAAATGACGGTTCTGCAGGTAAACTCCAACGTGTGAGATCTTATCGCCATTGATCTTGAAGAAAACGAGATCGCCTTCCACCAGGTTTTTCTCTGAAACACGATCACAATTCTCATAAAGTGTAGACGCTGATCCGGTCACCGTTTTATCATACACGGTTTGATAGAGAT
>DATJEX010000303.1:0-4618 GCA_035496135.1 Bacteroidia bacterium | reverse complement strand
CGGTGAACGGAAGGAAAGGCTGACACAACACGGAAAGATTCGCGCAGATCTGTAGTGAAACATTCAGGATGGTCTTCACTCGTTCCGCATCCGGATTTTTCCACGGCTCATTGTCGGATAAATATTTATTGCCGACACGCGCAAGATTCATCAGTTCCTGCTGTGCTTCGCGGAATTTATAATTCTCAATGGCCGCGCCGATCTTCTCCGGGAATTTTGAAATTTCTCCGAGTACGTGCAGGTCTTCTTTTGTGTATTGATTTGCTTCCGGAACTTTTCCTGCGAAATTTTTATGCGTCAACACCATCGTACGGTGAACGAAATTGGAAAAGATCGCGGCGAGTTCGTTGTTCACACGTGCTTCGTAATCGGCCCAGGTGAAATCGCCGTCTGAAGTTTCCGGAGCAGTTGCCGTTAATACATAACGCAATTCATCCTGCTTGCCCGGCATTTCCTGCAGATACTCATGCAGCCAGATCGCCCAGTTTCTCGAAGTGGAAATTTTATTTCCCTCGAGATTCAAAAATTCATTCGCGGGAACATTATCCGGAAGAATATATCCTCCATGCACCATGAGCATCGCCGGGAAAATGAGACAATGAAAAACGATATTGTCTTTCCCGATGAAGTGAACGAGTTTCGTGTCTTTACTCTTCCAGTAGGTTTCCCAATTATCAGACTTAGGTTTTCCTGCGTACGTGAGCGTGTTGCGCGTCTCCGGTTGCTCGAACCATTCTTTACTCGCGGTGATGTAACCGATCGGCGCATCGAACCACACGTACAACACTTTTCCTTCTGTGTCGGGTAATGGAACTTTCACGCCCCAATCGAGATCGCGTGTCATCGCACGTGGATGCAAACCATCTTTCAGCCACGATTGACACTGGCCGAAAACATTCGCTTTCCATTCTTTGTGCGAGTCGATGTACTTCTGAAGATCGGGTTGAATTTTATCGAGCGGAAGAAACCAGTTCTTCGTCATCCGCTTCGTTGGTTTCGATCCCGACAAAGTCGAATGCGGATTGATCAGTTCATCGGGAGAAAGTGATGTGCCGCATTTCTCACACTGATCGCCATAAGCGTTTTCATTCTTACAATTCGGACAGGTGCCAACGATGTAACGATCGGCGAGGAATTGTTTTGCCTCTTCGTCGTAATACTGTTCGGTGGTTTGCTCCGTGAAAACTTTTTTATCGTAAAGCGTTTTGAAAAAATCGCCGGCGACTTTATGATGAATGGGTCGTGAAGTGCGGGAATAGATATCAAACTCAATCCCGAAATCCTGGAACGACTGTTTGATGATGCCGTAATATTTATCGACCACCTCGTGTGGCGTCAATCCTTCTTTGCGCGCGCGCAGCGTAATGGGCACGCCATGCTCATCCGTTCCGCTCACGAACAGCACATCCTCGCCTTTCGCACGCAGGTAACGTGTGTAGATATCGGAAGGCAGGTAACATCCGGCAAGGTGGCCAATGTGGATCGGTCCATTCGCATAGATGAGCGCGGCGGTGACGGTATAGCGTTTGGGTGAATTCATAAATGAGAGACGAAATTACTCATTTATAGAATGTGTAGGAATAATCCGTCACCTCCAGCACGCCCGGCGGATTGAAGTCGGAAACAGAGATGGAACGCTTGAGTAATCCGTTGTCGCAATAGGTGTATTTCGCATAGATCTCCGCATCCTGCTTATTCGCATCCGGGGAATTGGTAATGGAAACAAGTTTTCCATTGGCATAATGGTAATAATGCGTGTAAACCGGTAAATATGATTCGTCTTTCCCGTGATGCATTTCCAGGATATTTCCAAGCGTGTCGAATAAGGTGTATGAAGTTGTGGAGGAAGTTGTGCTGTCTTCCACTTTCACTCCACTAGCGGAATAATGAAAAACATATTTGTAAACTGTCATCTGGTAGCTTGGCGGGCCATCCTGATCCTCTTTTCGGATGAGCTGCTTTTTGTCATTATAGAAATAATGGTGGCTTTCCAGGATGGAAGAATCCATTTTGCTTTTGTTACTCACGGACGGAACAAACTGGTATTCGATCCTGCTGATGAGGCATCCGCGATCGTCATAAGCATAGAAGTTGCGGAACATGACGTAGTTGGAGCTCACCGAAAAATAATCGTTACGGATAATACGTCCCGAAGCGTCATAATAATTCGTTACACGGTTATCTGAACAATTCATCCTGGAGATCTCTTTCCACTTGTTGTAGACATATTTATGGTCGGAATATCCCGAATCGCTCGTCACCTTCCCCGAAGTGTCGTATATCGCTGCATACCGGTCCGAAAAAGATGTGATCACGCTGTCCTTGCCACTCACTTTCATCTTTGACGAAATGGTAACAAGCTTATGAAGATGATAACTATGATCAATCGATTGAGCGTCGAAATAAAGTCCGCTGGTAAAATCGCGTACGGGATTCACGTCACATACTTTTGGCGGTTGCTGACTGAAGCTGCGCAAAGCAGATAGCAGGAAGAGCGACAAAAGAATTATGTATTTATATGCTAATCTCATTCCGGAAAGTTACTTTTATTCCTACAAACATGTCTGCAAACATCATTCCTCCCTTCTTAAAACCCGGCGACACGATCGGCATTTGTGCGGTGGCGCGGAAAATTTTTGTGTTAGGAATTCTTACTTCGATCAGAATAATGTCCAGTTGAATATTTCTTCTCTGAAGGATCCTTTACTGTTTGTAATGATGCGGATAAGCATGCCGGAATTATCATAGACATATGTCGTTGAAAATGTTCCGTCATTGTTTGCATCTACAATTCTGGTAAGATCACCTTTTTCGGAATACTGATAAGTCAGCTTAGTGGAATCTGAGATCCGCCCGTCCGAACACAAATACAATTCTACAGGATCTCCTTTACTGTTGAAACTCACGTAAGATCCACAACTTTTCTTGCTGCGGTCGGTGATCGTTGTCCCGGTTGATGTGTAGGTGTAGACGTAATAGCTGAACGATGTGTCTTTTGTCGGCGTGATCAGGTAGGATTGTTTGCTTATCACACGACCATTAGCGTCATAAACATATTTCGCTCCTTCATACCTGCTTGAATCAAATTGTTCCCCGGCTCCGGAATAATTTGAAAGAAAGATATACGTGTCCTGAGATAGCAGATTTCCGCCAGTATCATAGTAATAGTATGTTTTGGTTGCAGTATAGTTGTCATGCTGCATGTCGTATTCGATTATTTTCCCTGAAGGATCGTACGTGAATAACTCCGTCTTTTTCCTGTTAAACCGTTTTATCAGCTGACCTTGTTCGTTATACAGATAAAAAGTTATGAATTGGCCAGAATCTTCCAGCATTCTTCCGGTTGAATCATAAACCGCGAGTTCAGTGATTCCCCGTTCACTTATTGTTGTATCCCTGCCGGCAATGTAAAATGAATAGCTTGTCTTCCGCAATTCGTGGGCATGGTATTTTGCAACAAACGGCTCCGTGTTCCTGAAATTCCCTGCTCTGTATTCGTACATGGGATCGACCACTGGCGTCTTGGGGATCTGTGCTCCGATCCCTGAGAAGAAAGACAATGAAATAAAGAAAAGAAGCGCTTCGTTAATGCGTAATTTCATTCCGGAAAGTTACTTTTATTCTTTCAACCATGTCTGCAAACATCATTCCTCCTTTCTTAAAACCCGGCGACACGATCGGCATTTGTGCGGTGGCGCGGAAGATCTCGCGCGAAGAAATAGAGCCGGCTATAAAAATGATCGAGGCGCAAGGCTACTATGTAGCGGTAAGTAAAAATCTTTTCGGCAGCAGCGACCAATTCTCGGGAACAGATGAACAGCGCGCCGAAGACCTGCAGGCTTTTCTCGATGACGATAATATCAAAGCGGTGATCAGCGCGCGTGGTGGTTACGGCACATTGCGCATCATCGATAAAATTGATTTTTCAAATTTCCGGAAACATCCGAAGTGGATGATCGGATATAGTGACATAACAGTTCTTCATTCGCACATTCACTCCAATCTGCACATCTGCACATTACATGCGACGATGCCTATCAATTTTCAGCTCGATGAATTCTCCACGCAAACACTTTTCAATTCACTTGCGGGAACTCCGGAGTCGTATCGTTACAGGAATGAACTCAAAGTGAAAAATCGGATCGGTGATTGCGAAGGCGAATTGGTCGGAGGAAATCTTTCGCTCTTGTATGCGATGCAGAATTCTGTTTCCGACATTGACACGGATGGAAAAATCCTTTTCATCGAAGACCTTGATGAATATCTATACCACGTCGACCGGATGATCCTCTCCCTGAAACGTGCCGGAAAATTCTCAGGACTGAAAGGTTTGATCGTGGGCGGAATGGATGAGATGAAAGACAATAAAATCCCTTTCGGAAAAAGTGCAGAAGAGATTATCCGGGAACACGTCGCGGAATATGATTTCCCGGTGTGCTATAATTTTCCCGCGGGTCATGGCACAAAGAATTATGCGCTGACGATGGGAGCTAAAGTGAAACTGACGGTGGAAAAGGATTCGGCGGAGCTGGAGACATTACTATAAAGGGAACGAATTGCGAACTCGTCTGACACGGCAGCCGTGCGGATATGCGAAGTGCGAATTGCAAATCTGCGA